>NZ_JACGUS010000115.1:0-285162 GCF_014076785.1 Colwellia sp. MB3u-55 | reverse complement strand
TTGCCTGAAATTCACTCCTTTAATCAACATCTATAAAAATGGATAGGCAAAAGCTTACAAGATGCAGTACATGCATTATTGTTGACCAATGGATAGCTGTGTTTCAGAGCATTATCACTGCGTAGCATTATCATGGGTGGCATTATCATGGGTGGCATAGTAATTTTTTATCACAGCGGAAAATTATCATGGGTGGCATAATAATTTATCGATAGGCAAAGGCTTACAAGATGCAGTACATGCCTTGTTGTTGACCAATGGATAGCTGTGTTTCAGAACATTATCACTGCGTAGCATTATCATGGGTGGCATAGTAATTTTTAGCATTTTAGAATTAATACTGAAAATTTTTGTATGTTTTGATCTACAGCGGACATGGTTGTATTACATGACTTCTTGCAGCTCGTCCACTTTGTGTAAAGCAGACTATAATGTCAGGTTTTTTTACAGCATATAATACATTGCACTGCAAATATGTTCATTCAGACTATAAATATGTATATTTCCAAATCTAACATTAGATTTTTCTCTGTATTTTGAGTCTTTCATTAGCCAGTGTCCATTTTTTTTACACTTATTATTTCAAAATTAATATCATTTTAAGTTACACATTTTAATTGCCTTTTATTCATACCATTAGGCTTTACCAATTATGAATGGCGCAAAAAATGCCTATAACCGTGCGGATGAGGATGTGTTAAATAGCTTCCTATCTCCCGTTAACTATTCGTGAGTTTTAGTTAAGTTGTATCGGGTACTTGCAACTATAAAGGAGTTAATTATGAAAATTTTAACATTGGCAGTAGTGTTCGTATTATTAGCTTTCAATTCTAATGCTACCAAGTACAAGTTCATTGCAACAGATAGTAGTATTGAGACAGAAATGTGTGTGATTGCTGGCAATAATAATAAAGATGGATTAAAAAAAGCACTGAGATTGGGTATGAAGGGTTCTGCGATTAATTCAAAACGCTTTACTGTTAATTCTGTTACTTGTAATGATATGGTAATGGCGCATTTTGCCCATAAATATGATGCGTTAGATACCTTTTCGTATTTAAACCATTTCACCTCCAAAAAAGATAAAATACCTACCACAAGTGTTGAAATAAAAGATATCGCAGCCGTTTTCAATCAAAAAAATGAAGAGACTAAGATCATTTATGTCGGCTCGGCTAAATAAATTGCATACTGAAATTCAGAGCTAAACTTTTATAACTTACTATAAAGTTTAGCTCTTCATTCAATAAGTTAATGTGACGTTTAGCATACAAATGTCTGCTTCTTACCATTGGATATAAAATACTGAAATATCTAACTGTCAGTTTTCTTCCCCCAAAGCTGACCAGTAATTAGAAGCTATTTAATAATCCAGAATGACTATTTTGTAGCAGAAGTTAGCGTCTATATATGGAATGCCAACTAAAACTATCAACTTGCAGCCGCCATAAGTTTTGTTTTCATTATATAATTTCATTTTGTTTTTTATACCCTGAGATCAGTCTCAAAAATGATTTTAGGCACGTCCACTATACCAATGATTATTTAATTAACTATTTGCCTGCTTAAGACAACTAGCGGGTGTTAAGGTAACCTCAACAAACATTAAAATTTCAAAAATTTACTTCTTCTTTGCGCACGCAGAAGACGTTAACACCGTCATTTCAGGATCTGTTTCGAATGATTATTAAGGTTCACTTATGCCAGTTGAGGTCAGCTTCCAACTTTATTTGGAGTGTTTCTAGTACTTGATAAATAAAAACTTACTGCCTCATTTTTTTCTATCTTTATTCACCAAAGCCCATTTTTGCTCAATGATATAAGTAAACTTGCATGGGATTTTTTTTCGATCTTTATTTACCTTCTTCAGATACTAATAAAATTAAATCGTTGCAGACCAAATACCACTTATTAATGATAAAAAAGCAACGTCATTAGCATGGACTTATACCTAAATCATTAAGATAGAATTAAAATGTTATGAGTATATTCATTTAAATCGTAATTATTTATTGACAGATAGAGCAAAACATCTTAAAAATAGAAGCATAAATAATTTTTCTTCGGATTCAATTTACAATGAATTTTACATTTTTACTCATTACACTCCTCTCTGTCGTCGTGGTCATTAAACCATTGCGGAGTTGGTGTTGTGTGTAAGAAAAGTTATTAAATAACAAATACAATAAACCCTCGCTCTGCACAAGACCGAGGGTTTTTTTATTGTTGAAACTTAGTTTAACCATACTTTATAGAAGGCAAGCTCATGACAAAGAAGCAATTCACTGGTGCACAGATGGTAGTAAAAGCATTAGCGGCACTCGACGTGAAGTACATTTTCGGCTATCCCGGTGGTACTGTTTTAGATATTTACGATGCCTTATTTCAGCAAACAGACGTTGAGCATATCTTAGTACGTCATGAACAAGCCGCAACTCATATGGCGGATGGGTTTGCTCGGGCCACCGGCGAGGTAGGTGTCGTGCTTGCCACATCAGGTCCTGGGGCGACAAACTGTATAACGGGTATTGCTACCGCTTACATGGATTCAATTCCTATGGTGGTGCTCTCAGGACAAGTACCGACCACACTTATTGGCGATGATGCCTTCCAAGAAACTGATATTGTTGGCTGCTCTCGTCCCATCGTTAAGCACAGTTTTAACTGTCGGGTGGTTGAAGACATCCCTAATATTATCGCTAAAGCTTTTTATATTGCCAGCACTGGAAGACCGGGGCCAGTGGTTATTGAGCTGCCCAAAGACTTATTAATGCCAACCAGCATGGGCGAATTTCATATTGAAACTGATGTTAAGATGCGTTCGTACAACCCAAGCGTTAAGGGTCACCCTAAACAAATAAGAAAAGCCGTTAAAGCAATGGCCGCGGCTAAAAAGCTGGTTGTTTATTCGGGGGGTGGTGTCATTATCGCCAATGCATCAGACTTGTTAACAAAACTTGTTGAAAAATTAGATGCCCCAATTACTAATACCTTAATGGGTTTAGGTGGCATTTCAGGCACTCATAAAAACTATATTGGTATGTTAGGCATGCATGGTTCAGTTGAAGCCAACAAAACGATGGCAAATGCTGATGTCATTCTTGCACTTGGTGCTCGCTTTGATGATCGTGTCACAAATAATGTTAAGAAATTTTGTCCCGATGCCAAGATAATTCATGTTGATATTGACCCAACTTCTATTTCGAAAACGATTAATGCTCATATCCCGGTTGTTGGCCAACTTGAGTTCGTGTTACAACAGTTATTAGATGAATTAGCGGCAACAGACTTCGAACCTAATAAAGAAGAAAGAATGCAGTGGTGGCAAGAAGTTAATAACTGGCGCGAGATTAACCGCGTAGCTTATGTCCAAGAAGGTGACCAAATAAAACCCCAGCGTGTTATCGAAGCTATGTATGAAATTACCCAAGGTGAAGCATATGTTTGCTCTGATGTCGGTCAACATCAGATGTTTGCTGCACAATACTACCCGTTTGCTAAACCTCGCCAATGGATAAACTCTGGTGGTCTAGGCACAATGGGCTTTGGCTTACCTGCTGCTATGGGGGTTAAATTAGCCTTCCCTGAAAGTCATGTTATTTGCATAACGGGTGATGGCTCTATTCAAATGAATATTCAAGAGCTTTCAACGTGCTTACAGTACAACTTACCTGTGGTTATTATTTCATTAAACAACCGCTCATTAGGCATGGTTCGCCAGTGGCAGGATATGGTTTATGGCGGCCGGCATTCATCTTCCTATATGGATTCGCTTCCTGACTTTGTAAAACTTGCTGAATCATATGGTCATGTCGGTATGCAGATAAACCATTTAGATGAATTAGAAGATAAGCTAACAGAAGCCTTTGCGATTAAAAATCGTTTAGTTTTTGTAGATGTATTAGTTGACGAAAACGAACATGTTTACCCAATGCAGATAAGATTGGGCGCAATTGATGATATGTGGATAAAAAAAGGAGTAAAAGCATAATGCGCAGAATTTTAGCTGTTTTATTAGAAAACGAACCGGGCTCTTTATCACGTATTGTTGGTTTATTTTCTCAACGCGCCTTTAATATTGAAAGTTTGACCGTAGCTCCCACTGAAGATCCAAGTTTGTCGCGTATTACTATAGCAACACGAGGCGACGATAGAGTACTAGAGCAGATCGTCAAACAAGTAAATAAACTCATTGATGTCATCAAAATTACCGACTTAACCGAGCGTAGCCATGTTGAACGGGAACTACTGCTGATCAAAGTTTTGGCGATGAATGATAAATCACGCACTGAGGTTAAGCGTATTACCGATATTTTCAGGGGCTCAATTATCGATATTGGTAAGCAAGTTTATACCATTCAATTAACTGGCGATGCTGAAAAGCTTAATGCTTTTATCACGACACTCGCCAATGAAACAGAGATAATTGAATCGGTGCGCTCCGGCTGTGTCGGTATTGCCCGTGGTGAGAAAGCGCTTAGGATATAACGAACACTGAAGTTAAAAAACCAAGCAACCTGCTTGGTTTTTTGTTTTATAATAAGCAACCAATCATCAAAAGACAGATAATGAAAACGAAAACGACTTTTTCTCTCGCAACTAAAAGTGATAAAAAATCACTGATGCGTTTTTATAAACAGCAAAGTTATAGGGCAGGCCTACTGGGTTTAGACAACGCTTACTTGCTTAAGTACTCATCAGATATTATTGGCACAGTTATAATTTCAACGCTGTTGGAAAATAGCCAACAATCGTTTTTACATGCTTTGGTTATCGAACGGGCCTTTCGACAACAAACGTTAGCCTCACAGCTATTAACCTTTGCTTGCACTCAACATCAACACCAAGAAATCTTCTGTTTTGCTGATGAAACGCTAAATCACTTTTATCTGCAAAATGGCTTTGAAAAAATATCTGAACAACAATTACCTGAGCCGCTGTTAGAAAGGTTTCTAAGAGTAAAGAAAGCTAAAAGAAATTTATTAGCTTTCACTTGTAAGCCGCTTATTTTATAGAAAATTAGCCATTAGTGCTTGCGGCTATAAGGGTATTTTTCAATAAGCAGGCAATAGTCATTGGGCCAACACCACCCGGTACCGGTGTTATCGCACCACAAACCGGTGCAACATTCGCAAAGTCGACGTCACCAACGAGTTTAGCTTTGCCGCTCTCATTTTCTATATGGTTAATACCGACATCAATAACAGTTGCGCCTGGTTTCACCCAACTGGCTTGAACAAAATTAGCTCGTCCAACCGCTGCAATTAAAATATCGGCTTGCTGACAAATACCTGCTAGGTTTTTAGTGCGGGAATGAGCAATGGTTACTGTGCAATTTTCTTGTAGAAGTAACAAAGCAACAGGCTTACCAACGATATTAGAGCGACCAATGACAACCGCATGCAATCCTGATAAGTCTTCGCCTAAATGTTGTTTAGCCAATATAATGCAGCCTTGCGGCGTACAGGGTACTAATGCGCCTGGCTCGCCATTTAACAAGCGACCCGAGTTCATCGCATGAAAACCATCAACATCTTTATGCGGAGCAATAGCCGCAATAATAACGCTTTCATCAATGTGATTTGGCAAGGGTAATTGTACTAAAATACCGTGCACCGCATCATCACTATTTAATTGTTGCAGCTCAGCTAATAATTGTATTTGGCTAGTGTCATGAGGCAATTTAATTTCGTTAGAAATCATGCCGACATCACGTGTCTGCTTTATTTTATTACGCACGTAAACTTCACTTGCTGGGTCTTCCCCAACGAGTACCACCGTTAAGCCAGGAACAGTTCCCTTGTCTTTTTTAAGCTGAGCGACTTGAAGCGTTAGTGTTTTTCGTAAATCAGCAGCTGCCTGCTTACCATCAATGATCATCTATATTTCACTTTATTAGAATTAGCGTTAGAAATTTAGGAAACGAGTCACGACTGAATTGAACGTTAGCCGTCAACCCTTGTTGCTATCACTCTTTGCACTTACCTTTTACATAGAGGAAAGCAAAGCATAAAATTAATCGATATCATTTAGCGGCCATGAAACAATGAAATCTTCAAAATATTCTATCGCAACATCGTTATCTTTAACTATTTTTCCTCGAACCGACATCCCCGCTTTATGCATAGCTGTCTTTTTTCCGTTGTTAAGCAGTGGATGCCAAGAAGGCATGCCACGTCCCTCTTTTAGACGACGATAGGTACAACTAGGCGGCATGAAAAAAACACCGTCTAAATTTTCTTGTGTTAAGCGCACACAATCAGGCACTAAAGTGGTACGTTGTTCGTATTTTGAACATTGACAACTTTTTTCATTCAGTAAATGGCAAGCAATATTAGTGTAATGAATCTGCTCACCTTCGTTAATATAAGTGGTTGGCAGTAACTCAGTTTCCTGGGTTGTTTCATCATCATCAATAAATTTGTTTAGACAGCATTTAGCACAACCATCGCAAAGAGACTCCCACTCAGGTCGACTCATTTCTTCTAATTTTTTGGTTTGCCAAAAAGGAGCTTGTTCGCTCATAAATATCTTCTCTTTTATTTTCTCTGGTGAATCGAATGAATTTTACTGAATAGGTGGAAATTTTATTCTGTCTGATAAATGACCGACCGAGCTAACAAAATAATAAGATAGATTCCAATGCATTAGACTCTTGTAATTATTATAAGCTAAATAAACACGGCCATTTTCGTCATCAGGAAATACTAGTGCAGCCTTAATGTCGACTTTAGGTAAGTGAGTACCATCAGCGCGCCTAACACCTAAAGCTTGCCACTGTGCTAAGGTTTTTTCTGTTTTTTCCCAAGCTTTTAACCAGTTTGCTCGACTACCCGTATTTTTAGGAATAGCCAACGACTTATCGAAATTTGCTGGTAATTTAACCTGTCTACCCCAAGTTAATTCGTCGCTCCAACCTTCTTTTTTAAGATAGTTAGCCATAGACGAAAACACATCGTCTAAATTACCCCAGATATCTTTCTTGCCATCGCCATCTCCGTCGACCGCAAAAGCAACAAACGAGGTTGGCATAAACTGATTTTGCCCCATAGCACCCGCCCAAGAGCCTTTCATCTGTTCAACACTGATATGTCCTTGCTGAACAATAGTTAACGCAGCCCAAAGTTGTTTCTTAAAAAACACTTCACGGCGACCTTCATACGCAAGCGTGGTTAATGACGAAATAACATTATAATTACCCATGATTTTACCGAAGTTTGTTTCTAACCCCCATAACGCCACGATAAAACGGGGTTGAACGTTATATTCTTTACCAATTTTTGTCAGTAAGGGTAAATTTTCTTTATACAATGCACGCGCTTTATTAACTTTCCAGTCAGGAACACGTTTTGGTAAATAAGTATCTAAAGTTTCAACAGTTTCTGGCTGAGAACGATCGGCTTTTACCGCACGCTTATGAAATTTGACCTTTGAAAAGGCGTTATTAACAAGTGCAGTGTCATAGCCCTTGCCCAACGCTTCTACTTTGAGTGCTGTAACATATATTTCAAAACCCACTGCACTTAGATTTTTTTTTGCCGCTTGAGCAGAGCTAGTTAAACAAAGCAAAATACAACAACTCAGTAGTACACTATATTTTTTAATATCAAAGCAAAACGACATGCAACACTCCTTAATCATCATTGTTATTTTTTATTTTCATATCCGTTTTATGTTGGTCAAGTAAGTTTTCTACGGGGGGTGGAAGTTGTAAGTAAAAGCCTTGCTCATTTAAATTTGCTTTTACTTTTTCAATGTCTGCTAGTGCCAGCTTTTCTTTTTTTGCTAGATTCATCACAGTAACAAGTGTTGGCGTACCAAAAATCGACATCAAGGGTGCCGGTACTGATGAGAAATCATTACGTTGTTTAACAAAAAGATATGTTTGCGCTTTTTTAGTACTTTTATAAATGGTACACAGCATTAAGAAGACCTATGTTTTTAGTTGTAGTGTTTTAAAATGCCTAATAGACAGTTTATTTAAAATCATTTTTGGCGAATAAATTTAATTGCTCACCGAACAAGGTTTTACGCCAGCCCGACAATATATCAATTGATTCACTATACTCGGGCGCATTATGTAATTTAAAATGCCATGACAAAAATTGATTAATTTGTTTTTTCGAGGCTAAATTTTCAGCGGTAAGTTCAGCGTTTAACGCTTGTTCAGCAACAAAGTTTTTCACTTTCTTAAAGATTTGCTTATAACCTGGGTATTCATCAAGACGAAAAATTTTCTCGGGGTATTGACCACAATCTTCTTGCTCAGCCTTTTTTAAGACCATCAACATTGTTTTGCCCTTGTGGCGAACATCAAGCATTTCGACGCCTTCAAGGTTGGCCATAACCGCAAC
This sequence comes from Colwellia sp. MB3u-55, assembly GCF_014076785.1. NCBI lineage: Bacteria > Pseudomonadati > Pseudomonadota > Gammaproteobacteria > Alteromonadales > Colwelliaceae > Colwellia > Colwellia sp. MB3u-55. The sequence continues at coordinate 276,808 of NZ_JACGUS010000115.1, read as the reverse complement.
GTTATCAGGGTTATGAACCGCTAAAGCAAATAAGGTGTGATCTTTTGCAATAAAGCCTATCGGCATATCACGACTCTTTGCTTGCTGAAAACGCCAACTGGCTAAGTGTTGCAAGATGTACAGTTGCTTGGCGCTGAGTTTCCAGCTTAACTTGATATTACGATATAATTTACTTTCATCGATAGGCGTAAATTTTTTATCTATCAGTAAATCACTTTCTTCCTGCGCAGCATCGAGCCAGCCTTTTTGCTCAAGTTCATCGCGAATACGCGGATAAAGTTGAAATAGATACTCGACGTCTGCTTGCGCATAATCAAGCTGTTTAGCACTTAAAGGACGCTTCATCCAATCGGTTCTAGACTCTGACTTATCAACTTCTATCTCAAGATAATGGTTGACCATTGCGGCATAGCCCATTGATAAACCATGGCCGAGAAACGACATCATTATTTGACTGTCAATTAAGTTAACCGGACGACAATTTGCCGCAGTCAAAAAAACTTCTAAGTCTTCTGAGCAAGCATGTAGTACCTTACAAATTTTTTCATCGGTTAGTAGCTGCCAAAAGGGTGATAAATCATCTATCGCAACGGGGTCAATTAACGCTAAGTTTTCCCCGTCGTTCACTTGAATAAGACCTAATTTAGGATACAAGGTACGAGTGCGAACAAATTCGGTATCTATTGCCAAAAAGTCTGCTTGCGCAAGTTTCTGACAAAGCACAACCAATGAGGCATGATCTTCTACGTAAGTTTTATTCAAGTTTATCCCTTAAAAAATTAATGACAGCTTATGCAACAATATCAACAAAAGACTAACGGCGGCGACGAGTTGCTTGTTGGCTTCTTTGTTGATGTTTTTTCACTGAGCGGCGAATACGACGGCTTTTGGCATTATCCATTACTTTTTCGTCCACTTTTACTTTGCTTTGTGTTTCAACTGGCAAGCCCACTAATTTACGGTAGTAATTGACTTCAGGTAAAGCTAACTCAGTCCAACCACCATTAGGTAGTTGTCGTTTCATTTCCATATCGCCATAGCGCACACGAATTAAACGGCTAACTTGAACTTCTTGGCTTTCCCATAAACGGCGAACTTCACGGTTACGCCCTTCAGAAAGTACCACATGGAACCAATGATTACGTCCTTCACCACCTTTGTAAGTGATCTTTTGAAATTTCGCCGGTCCATCTTCCAATTTAACACCCGCACGCAATGTTTGCAGCATGGCTTCATTAACTTCGCCAAAAACACGTACGGCATATTCACGTTCAACTTTTTGTGAAGGATGCATTAAGCGATTAGCAAGCTCGCCATCAGTAGTAAATAACAACATACCCGAAGTGTTAATATCTAATCGACCAACAGCAACCCAGCGACTATTCTCTAGTGGCGGTAAACGATCAAAAACCGTTGGACGCCCTTCAGGATCTTTCCGGGTACACATTTCGCCTTCGGGCTTGTTGTACATAATGACACGACATAAATCATCTTCTTTAGGTTTTAACTTAACGATGTGACCATCAAGACGAATTTGCTCACTTCCTTCGATGCGGTCCCCTAAAAAAGCGGTTTTTCCATCAACACTGATACGACCAGCACTAATGAAAGTTTCCATTTCACGGCGTGAACCTTTACCGGCACGGGCAAGGACTTTTTGTAATTTTTCAGACATGGCTTTAACTCTCTTTACGTCAGTAACTTCACGGTATTTTCCGCTACGTTGCTGTCTCTAAAATAAATAGTGTTTGTATATTTTTATTAATACGGGTGCTGTTGCTATAACTAAACCGATGCTTGCAAAGGTATATCTATAGCGCCTAAATCAGCCATAGGCAATAATTCGGGTAACTGGCTTAATGAAGTTAATGAAAAATAATCTAAAAATGCTTTTGTGGTCGCATATAACGATGGCCGCCCAGGCACTTCTTTATTACCAACCACTTTCACCCAGTTTCTTTCTAATAATGTTTTCATTATATAACTACTTACTGCTACTCCGCGAATCTCTTCAATTTCGCCGCGGGTTATTGGCTGTTTATAAGCAATAAGGGCAAGCGTTTCTAAAAGTGCTCGCGAATACTTAGGCGCTTTTTCTTTGGTGAGCTTAGCAACAAAAATAGCTAAGTCTTCATTAAGCTCACTAATCGTTTCAAATCGGTAACCTGAAGCAACCTGCACCAAATTAACCCCTGAATTTTTATATTTTATCACCAATTCACCAATGACATCACGAATTTGCTGGTGATTTAGCTGATAATTAACTAATAATTCTGTTTTTATTTGCTTAACACTCAAAGGTCCATCGCTGACAAAAAAAGCCGCTTCAATAAGTTTAGCTATTTTTATTTTTTCAACCGTTGTCATACTGGTAAACGCACTCTTAATTGACCAAAAATGGTGGTTTGTACACATTCTATCAAACTTTCTTTGATCAACTCTAAAATAGCTAAAAAAGTTACCACAACACCTTGTCTGCCCTCAACGACTGCAAACAAAGCGCTAAATTCAACAAAAGCTGAGCTATTTTCAGCAGCACACTTTAACTGCGCTAATATTGATGACATCCGCTCTCTGGTTGATAAAGATTCTTTTTCGATATGATGATGTTCGAGTGCTTTGGTACGTTTAAGTACTCCTTGTAAAGCACTGACAAGTTCACTTAAGTCGACATCAGCCTGAAAAACGGCGGCTTGAAAATCTTCAGATAATTCAACATTCCCTTGAAAAAAATCACGTTCAAGACGAGGAATTTGATCAAGTTGTTGCGCGGCACTTTTGATCACTTCATATTCTTGTAAACGCCGTACTAATTCGGCACGTGGGTCTTCGTCCTCATCAGCTACCGCTTGTTTTGGTAATAATAAACGTGACTTTATTTCCATTAAAATGGCAGCCATTACTAGGTATTCGGCCGCTAATTCCATTTTAATTTCTTTCATTAATTCAATGTATTGCATATATTGTGTAGTGATCGGCGCAATAGGCATATCAAGAATATCAAATTTTTGCTTACGAATAAGGTAAAGCAATAAATCAAGTGGTCCTTCAAATGACTCTAAAATAACCTCTAAGGCATCAGGCGGAATAAATAAATCTTTTGGCTTATTAACCACCACTTCACCACGGATCAATGCCAGCGGTAATACTTGCTGAACCATCTCTCGCGGCATAGTTTTTTCTTTTGAATTAGCGGGCTGACTCACTCGTTATTAATCCATAATAAGTTGTAGTTATTCAAAAGGGCTTGGGTCGCCTTCACCGACTCGAATAACTTTCACTTCATCATCAGAAAAATCAATGACGGTGGTTGGGTGCTCACCCAAGTGCCCGCCATTAATGATTAAATCAACTTGGTGCTCTAAAATATCGCGAATGTGCTCAGGGTCATACTCTGCTCGTTCTTCACCGGGCATGATTAGCGTTGTCGACATAATAGGTTCTTGCAGTTCAGCCAATAAGGCTTGCACTATGGCATTATCAGGCACCCGAATACCTATGGTTTTTCTTTTCGGATTTAATAACCGTTTAGGTACTTCTTTTGACCCTTTAAAGATAAAGGTATAAGGACCTGGGGTATTACTTTTTAATAACCGATAGGCGCTGTTATCAACACGGGTATACTCGGATAATTCAGATAAATCACGACACACTAAAGTGAAATTATGATCTTTATCGATATTTCGGATATTACAAATACGTTCAAGCGCTTTTTTGTCGCCGATATGACAACCTAAAGCATAACCTGAATCGGTAGGGTAAACGATAACACCACCTTGTTGGATAATGGCCGACGCTTGCTTCATCAAACGACCTTGCGGATTATCTGGGTGTACATAAAAAAACTGACTCATAAATTTTCTCCACTAAGATGTTGATGTTAATTTCGGTATTACTTTAGGTACGACTTTAAGTATTAATACAGTTGTTAAGCTTACTACTCACTTACGTATACCTCAGGTATACCTCTGTTGCTCACTTAATAACTCACTTAACGGCCTTAGGCCAAAGGTCCCAAATGGGTTTCACCTGATCGGGCATACGTAAATTACGACCTAAATCACTCCATCGCGTTGGATAATGAAAGTCTGAGCCCATAGATGCATGTAAATCATATTCTAAACAAAAGCTTAGCATTAATTTTCGTTGTTCGTTAGCCATTTGCGGTAATACTATTTCTAAACCATCACCTTTTGCCGCTTTAAATTGCACCACTAAGCGGCGTAACCATTTGGTTGATAAGTCATATCTAACCGGATGAGCAATCACCGCATTACCGCCAGCGTGATGAATAGCGGCAATCGCTTCTTCAATAGAACACCAGTTGGGCTTTACAAACGCGCGTTGGCCTTTGCCAATGTATTTATCAAAGGCTTTTTGCATATGATCAACATGGCCTTCTTGCAATAATATTTTAGCAAAGTGTGCCCGCGTTATAGAGCCTTGCCCTGCAAGTTCTTTCGCTTGCTCGTAGATGCCAGGGAAGCCACATTTGGTGAGTTTTTCACCCATGGTGGTGGCACGTAATTCTCTTGCTGCTTGCTGGCTGGCAATTAACGTTTGCAATTGTTCATTATTTTCATCGATGTTTAAGCCAACAATATGAATTTCAAAACCATGCCAGCTGGTTGATATTTCGATGCCATTGATGATAGTTAATGGATGATTTTTTTCTAGAATATAATCTTTAGCTATAGATAAACCTTTAACAGTGTCGTGATCGGTAATGGCTAAAACATTCAATTGGAAGTTAACCGCCCGTTCAACAAGCTCTTGCGGCGTCAGTGTTCCATCAGAACATTTGGTATGACTGTGCAAATCGACCCGTAGGCTATAATAATCAGCTAAATCAGAGGTTGACAATACAGTCATAATCGGTTCTTCTATAGGGGAATTAATTGCTAAGGCAATTTTACTGAGATGAAGACAATAATGATACAAGTAAAACAAACTATTTCGATGAATTGTTGGTGGCATAAATCTACATAAGTGGGTTGTGATGTTTACTTGTACGTAAAAATTCAAAAAGCCTGCTTATTTCATAATAAGTGGGCTTTTTCCTTTTTAGCTCAAAGCTAAAGTACTATGGCGAGAAAAACATGATTATTACGCGCGTTAAAAGTTGGTTTATATGGTGGCTATTGCCTATTTATGCAGGTTGACCATTAATTTAAATTAGACGTTAAAAGCTAGGAAAGAATATGAATCATCAGAATACGCTTACCATAGATAAGCAAACTGGCAGTGTTACCACACTATCAGAAACCGTTAAATATCAGACCGATCCCCTGGCGATATTTCACCAGTTAAGCCAAAACAGCGACAATAACTTATTATTAGAATCGGCTGAAATTGATAAAAAGCATCAATTAAAAAGCTTATTACTTACCGATGCGGCATTAAAAATAACCTGTCATGGCAATCTTGTTACGTTTGAAGCGTTAACGAACAATGGCCAATCGGCCCTTGAGTTTGCGCAACAGCATTTAGCTGAACACGCCTCATTAAGTGTTAAAGATAAAACACTTGGCGCAATTTTCCCCGAACTGACTCAACAACTGGATGAAAAATCGCGCTTACTCGCTATTAATCCTTTTCAAAGTTTGCGCTTATTCAACAAGCTTAAAAATAGCAATAATCACCCTTTTGCGATATTTTTAGGTGGTGTCTTCGCTTTTGACATGATGTCGATGACCGAGCAATTACCGACAGTAAGCCAAGGAGATAATACCTGCCCAGACTTCGTCTATTATTTGGCTGAAACCGTTGTGGTTATCGATCATGAAGCGCAATCAACTGAAGTTATTGGTAATATTTTTTCAGGAGAAGCGGCCAATAATAATCTTGTGACTATTCGCCAACGGTTAGCCGATATAAAAAGTATTTTGGCTCAACAATATATTGCTCAAGAAAGACCTGATGACAAGCCGATTGAAAAAAATGAAGTTATTAGCGACATCTCAGATCAACAGTTCTGTGACACGGTTAATCAGTTAAAAGAAAATATTCGCGCCGGTGATATTTTTCAAGTGGTACCTTCTCGTACCTTTTCGCTAAAGTGCTCAAATACCTTAAATGCTTATAAAGCGTTAAAGCAAAGCAACCCTAGCCCTTATATGTTTTACCTAAAAGACAGCGAATTTTGTATTTTTGGTGCTTCCCCAGAATCTGCATTAAAATATCAACATAAAAATCGTCAAGTAGAAATTTATCCCATTGCCGGAACTCGTCCGCGCGGACTTAATAAAGATGGTTCAATTTCGCTTGATTTAGACAGCCGCATTGAACTTGAATTACGTTTAGATAAAAAAGAATTAGCCGAGCACACTATGCTGGTTGATTTAGCTCGCAACGATATTGCCCGCGTTAGCCAAGCAGGTACTCGCTATGTTGCTGATTTATTAAAAGTTGACCGTTACTCTCATGTTATGCATTTGGTCTCTAGAGTTTGTGGCACCTTAGCGCTTGACCTTGATGCTCTACACGCTTATCAGGCTTGTATGAATATGGGCACTTTATCGGGAGCCCCAAAAGTAAAAGCGACACAATTAATTCGAGAAGTAGAAGGCAAACGTCGGGGAAGTTATGGCGGCGCGGTTGGCTATTTAACTGGTGACGGTGAAATGGATACCTGTATTGTTATCCGCTCAGCTTTTGTTAAACACGGTATAGCGCATGTTCAAGCGGGTGCCGGTGTTGTTTACGACTCAGACCCCCAGTCAGAGGCCAATGAAACCAAGCAAAAAGCACAAGCGGTCATTAATGCCATTCAACATGCAGAACTGTTCACTGTTGAGATCACTGCCGCCCCGAGTAGCGACAGCACTAAGCTAAATAACCTGTGCAAGGAGAGTAATCATGCATAGTCATCAAGAAGCCCCTGTTAATGGCAACGTAAAGATCTTCATGCTCGACAACTTAGATTCTTTTACTTACAACTTGGTCGATGAATTTCAATGTTTAGGGTTTGAACCGACCATATATAGAAACACCCTATCGGCAGATTTTATCTTTGAACAAATGCAAAAATCCACCAAACGAGTTTTACTCGTATTATCGCCCGGCCCAGGAGAACCCAGTAAAGCCGGCTGTTTAATGGCATTAATAGCCAAATGTGCCGGTAAATATCCAATTTTAGGCATTTGTTTAGGCCATCAAGCCTTAGTTGAACACTATGGCGGTAAAGTTATCCGTGCACCTGAAATTGTCCATGGTAAAGCCTCGAGTATTACCCATCGTCAAACTGGTGTTTTTGACCAGATAAATCACCCGTTACCTGTGGCTCGCTACCATTCACTGGTAGCAAGTGAAGTCCCTAATACCATTGATATTATTGCTGAATATATCACATCTGAACAAATCAGTTTACCGATGGCCATTGAGCATAAAACAGACGTAGCCTTAGGATTTCAATTTCATCCAGAGTCAATCCTAACGACTTATGGCGGCACGTTATTAGCGCAAACTATTGATTATTTACTGGCTTCACCACACAAAGTAGCGGAAGGTTCTTATGAGTAAAATTTTACAACAACTCGTTGATGGAAATGATATTAGTCAGACTGAAGCTGAAGATTTTTTTAAAAATATGATCAAAGGTGAGGTTGAGCCCGTACTGTTAGCAAGTGTATTAACTGCCTTAAAAATAAAGGGCGAAACAGCTAACGAAATTTCAGGTGCTGCTCTAGCCGTAAGAGGATCAGCAACTCCATTTCCGCAGCAAGAGCATAACGTTGCTGACTGTGTAGGCACCGGTGGTGATGGCGCAAATACCATTAACATATCAACTACTGCGGCAATTTTAGCCGCGGCGTGTGGCTTAAAAATGGCGAAACACGGTAACCGAAGTGTTTCTAGCATGTCTGGCTCCGCGGATTTACTGGAGGCCTTTGGCGTCAATTTAATGATGTCGCCAACGACAGCAAGTGCGTGTTTAGCACAAACAAATTTATGTTTCTTATATGCTCCGGCTTATCACCCGGGTTTTAAGCATGCTGCTCCGGTTAGAAAATCTATGGGGGTGCGCACTTTATTTAATATTTTAGGGCCATTAGTAAATCCTGCTTCACCGAGCACAATGTTACTCGGTGTTTATACACCAGGGCTTATCGATGTAATGGCAAAAAGTTTACTGTTAACTGGGGTCAAGCGTGGTTGGGTCGTTCACGGTAGCGGCTTAGATGAAATTGCTTTACACGGCGAAACGCAAATTAGCGAGATAGCCAATGGTCTATGTACAAGCCGAACCCTTTCTCCCGCTGATTTTGGTTTACCCAGTTATACATTAGAAGATATTAAGGGCGGTACGCCACAAGAAAATGCCGATTATATTCGCGCTATTCTCAGTGGTAATGGCAAGCCTGCTCATAATGCCGCCGTCATTATTAATTGTGCTGCCTTATTGTACCTACATGATAAAGCAACTGATTTAAAAATAGCCGCTAACATGGCAAGAGAAGTATTAGCTTCAGGTAAAGCATTAACGACTTTAGAAAATATGGTCGTGATTTCAAACTCAAATTCAGACTCAAAGGCAATGGCATAACATGGCAAATGTACTAGAAAAAATTGTTGCTGATAAACGTATCGAAATAGCGCAACGTAAAATTGATTTTCCATTAAGTGAATTTATTGACACTTTAGTACCCACTCAAAAAGATATGTATGGTGCACTTGATAGAAAAAAAGGTCACACGCATGCTAGTTTTATTTTAGAGTGTAAAAAGGCTTCGCCGTCAAAAGGTTTAATTCGTGAAAATTTTGACCCTAAGGCTATTTGTCAGATTTACGATAAATATGCTGCTGCTATTTCTGTTTTAACAGACGAAAAATACTTTCAAGGCACTTTTGAATATTTAAAAATAGTGACTGACTCGGTAAATTGTCCAGTACTTAATAAAGATTTCTTTGTTGATGCCTATCAAGTTTATTTGGCGCGATATTATGGCGCTGATGCGATTTTATTGATGTTAAGCGTTTTATCAGACCAAGAATATAAAGACTTATCTGCTATCGCTGAGCAATATAACTTAGCGGTCTTGACTGAAATATCTAACGATGAGGAGCGCGATCGAGCCATAGATTTAGGCGCTAAACTTATTGGTATTAACAACCGAGATTTACGCGACTTATCCACTGATATCGCTCGAACCTTTGACTATGCGCCGACACTACCGGCTGATCGCATCGTTATATCTGAATCGGGTATTTATACCAACGAACAAGTTCGCGAGTTAGCGCCAGCAGTTGATGGTTTTCTAGTGGGTAGTTCAATTATGGCAGAAGATGATATTGATTTAGCTTGTCGTAAACTCATTTATGGTAATAACAAAGTCTGCGGCTTAACACAAGTTGACTATGCCCAAAGTGCTGTTGATGCCGGCGCACAATTTGGTGGCTTAATTTTCGCTGAAAAGTCGCAAAGATATGTTAACGAACAACAAGCAACAATGATTGTCGAACAGGTTCCCTCTTTACGTTACGTCGGCGTGTTTGTTAATCATGCCATTGAAGAAGTGGCGAAACTTGCCCACAAGCTAAACTTATTTGCAGTGCAACTTCATGGTAATGAAACTTCACAATATATCACTTCATTGCAGCCATTACTTCCAAAAGGCTGCCAAAGCTGGAAAGCTTTACCGGTCGAAGACGAAGTACCTGAGTTAATCAGAAATGCGCAGTTTTATGTCTTAGATGGCAAAAATGCCGGCAGTGGTGAAACCTTTAATTGGCGAGCGTTAGCCGATTCTAGGCAAGACTTAAGCCATTGTTTTCTAGCAGGTGGGCTGTCTATCGATAATATTACACAGGCGGTTAGCCAGAAAACAGCACTAGATTTATTCGGTTTGGATCTCAACTCAGGCGTTGAAACAAGCCCAGGCGTTAAAAGCCGCGAAAAACTTCAACAAGTTTTCGCCGCCATTAGACACTATTAATAAGACCGAACACACAAATTAAGTAAATATTTATACGCTATAAATAAGTCACTTAGTTCATGTAACTCGTATAAAGCATTAGGAATAAAGAAAATGACAGAGCAAACAATTAAACAAGAGACGACCCAAGCAAAAGCAACGTTACCAGCCTATTTTGGCGAATTTGGTGGCATGTTTGTTGGTGAATTATTAGTCCCTGCCCTTGAGCAGTTAGAGCAAGCATTTATTGACTCACAACTAGACGAGAGCTTTTTAACTGAGTTTAATGACCTACTAACAAATTACGCGGGACGTCCAACCCCCCTGACCTTAACCCGCAATTTATGTAAAAATCCATTAGCTAAAATATATTTAAAGCGCGAAGACTTATTACACGGTGGCGCCCATAAAACCAATCAAGTCCTTGGTCAAGCACTACTAGCTAAACGTATGGGTAAAACAGAAGTTATAGCTGAAACAGGTGCTGGACAGCACGGCGTGGCTTCAGCCATTGCTTGCTCGTTGCTAGGTTTAAAATGTCGAGTATATATGGGCGCACTAGATTGTGAACGTCAACAACCCAATGTATTTCGCATGAAATTAATGGGGGCAGAAGTTATCCCTGTTACTGCAGGCTCCGGCACCTTAAAAGATGCCGTTAATGAAGCTTTGCGTGACTGGTCTGCAAACTATGAAAACGCTCATTACTTGTTAGGCACAGCCGCAGGTCCTCACCCGTTTCCAACTATTGTTCGTGAATTTCAAAAAATGATTGGTGAGGAAGCTAAACAACAAATCCTTAAACAAGAAGGTCGCTTACCTGACTATGTCATTGCTTGTGTGGGTGGTGGTTCAAACGCCATTGGTATATTCCATGATTTTATTAAAGAGAGCAGTGTAAAATTAATTGGTGTTGAAGCAGGTGGCAAAGGTGTTAATACCAACCAACATGGGGCAACCTTAGTTGCCGGTACAAAAGGCATGTTACACGGTAACTACACTTATATTATGCAAGATAAATCAGGACAAATAGAGGAGTCGTACTCGGTTTCAGCCGGTCTAGACTACCCAGCTGTTGGTCCACAACATGCCTTTTTAAAAGATACGGGTCGCGCTCAATATGTGCCCATTAATGACGATGAAGCGTTGTCAGCTTTTAAACTGTTAGCAATGAATGAAGGTATTATTCCAGCACTTGAACCATCGCATGCCCTTGCTCACACGATAAAAATGGCGGAAGCGGTTACTGAAGAAACCGTATTTCTTGTTAATTTATCAGGGCGCGGTGACAAAGATTTAGCGCATGTGCAAACAGTATTACAAGCTGAAAATGAAGTAAAAAGTCAAGGAGAAGCAAAATGAGCTTAGACACAACGTCAAATAAACAGATGACCACACGTTATCAGCAAACTTTTGCTCAATTAGCAAAAAAGAATCAAGGTGCTTTTATTCCGTTTGTGACCATGGGCGATCCAAATATTGAGCAATCATTTGAAATAATTAAAGCTTTAATCGATGCTGGTGCAGATGCATTAGAATTAGGTATTCCATTTTCAGACCCAAGTGCAGATGGTATTACTATTCAAATGGCGGCATTGCGTGCACTCAACGCTGGGGTAGACACTGATGTTTGCTTAACTATTTTAGCAAAAGTTCGTGCTTACGCGCCTGAAATCCCTATCGGTTTACTACTTTATGGAAATTTAGTTTTTGCTCGTGGTATTGATGTTTTTTATAAAGATATGGCTGCTGCTGGTGTTGATTCAGTGTTAATTGCTGATTTACCTTTGCGTGAAAGTGCCCCGTTCCGTGCTGCTGCACTAAAGTATGGTGTTGCGCCAATATTTATTGCTCCGCCTAACGGCAGCGAAGAAACATTAAAACAGGTTGCAAAATATAGCTACGGCTACACCTACGTATTAAGTCGTGCGGGTGTAACCGGGGTGGATACCCCTAAAAGTGCATCAGCAGAAACCACTAATCCTGCTATTCATTTAATTGAAAAGCTAAAAGCAAATAATGCCTCACCGGGCGTGATAGGGTTTGGTATTTCTAACCCAGAACAAGTTAAAGCAGCACTTGCAACAGGTGCCGCTGGCGCGATAAGTGGTTCTGCAGTGGTTAAAATCATTGAAAATAACCTTGAAGATAATGTCGCTATGCTAGCGGCATTAACACATTTTGTTCAAGAAATGAAAGCAGCGACTCGTTAATAATAAACGCCTGTTTGATATCTATAAAATTAAGTAAAGCCAGCTGAATTAACATCAGCTGCCTTTATTCTTATCATTATACTTTGTTAACTTGCTAAGAAAATTTTATTAATAATCACGTTTAAATAATAGATATAATGCTATTGCATTATTTATCACTAGCGGATTTTTTCAAACTACAGCGAATGCCTTCGACAGTAATTTGTACAGATTTTTTCTAGGTCTTTTAAACACGCCACAAATATGTGAATATTTATCGTAAACTGATTTAAAGTCATCTAAATCAAAAGTAATAATGGCATGTATCGTATTGTTTAGCGGACTTTTTAACTTCGTTAGTTTTTCAAAAATAGCTTATCTGTTATCTAAACTTTAAAATCACACACCTAAATATATTAATAATTACGATACCATTCAATACAAGCTATATGATGAAAAAATTAAAGTATAAATTTAGATAAAAAAAACCTTTATATACCGGTAAAACTCCAGTGAATAAAGGTTTTAAACGTAATAGCAGGGTAATTAGTTACCCATTTTAGCCCAAGTATCGCGCAAACCTACCGTACGGTTAAATACCAACTTATCACCTTGTGAGTCTTTATTATCACGACAAAAATAACCTTGGCGTTCAAATTGAAAGGCTTGTTCAGGTTTAGCATTGACCAATGACGGCTCTACTTTAGCGTGACTGATGGTAATTAACGAATCTTCATTCATCACACTCTGAAAATTTTCTGCAGCAGCAGGATTTGGTACATTAAATAAACGGTCATATAAACGAATTTCTGCATCAATAGATTGCTGAGCAGCAACCCAATGAATAACACCTTTTGGTTTAGTACCATCTTCAGGATTTTTACCTAAGGTATCGGCATTATAATGACAATAAACGGTCGTAACATTGCCTTCGCTGTCTTTGTCACAACGTGTGGCGGTAACAACATAAGCACCACGTAAACGCACGGCTTTACCAAGCACTAGACGTTTATATTTTTTATTAGCTTCTTCACGAAAGTCTTCCGCTTCAATATAAAGTTCTGCGGCGAAAGGAACAATGCGGGTACCTTGTTCATCATCACTTGGATGATTTTTTACTGTTAATTCTTCTACTTGATCTGCTGGGTAGTTTTCTATTACCAATTTAATCGGGTCAAGTACCGCCATAGCACGAGGTGCATTGTCATTGAGGTCTTCACGAATACAAGCTTCTAAAACACCAATTTCAACGGTATTGTCCATTTTAGTCACGCCAATACGTTTAGCAAACTCACGTAATGAGCTCGGAGTATAACCGCGACGACGAAAGGCAGCAATCGTTGGCATACGCGGATCGTCCCAACCATTTACAAGCTTTTCATCAACTAACGTATGAAGTTTACGTTTACTCATCACAGTATATTCAAGGTTTAAACGTGAAAACTCATATTGATGAGGTACAACATCAATCGATACATTTTCAAGTACCCAGTCATATAAACGACGGTTATCTTGAAATTCTAATGTACAAAGTGAATGGGTAATACCTTCAATAGCATCAGATAAACAATGGGTAAAATCGTACATCGGGTAAATGCACCATTTGTCGGCTGTTTGATGATGATGAGCAAAACGAACGCGATAAAGAATCGGGTCACGCAAACACATAAAGCTTGATGTCATATCAATTTTAGCGCGAAGAACACATTCGCCTTCTTTACATTTACCGTCTTTCATTTTGGCAAAAAGTGCTAAGTTATCTTCAGCACTCGTATCACGATACGGGCTATTTTTCCCTGGCGCTTTGAGCGAACCACGATGTTCGCGTGCTTCATCCGCATTTAAGAAACAAACGTATGCCAAGCCTTTCTCAATTAATTCAACAGCAAAACCATGCAATTGATCAAAGTAATCAGAGGAGTAATGAACCTTACCCGCCCAATCAAAGCCTAACCATTTTACGTCTTCTTGAATTGAGTTAACGTAATCAATGTCTTCTTTTTCAGGGTTGGTATCATCGAAACGTAAATTACATAAGCCTAGGTAATCTTGAGCGATGCCAAAATTTAAACAAATTGCTTTCGCATGGCCAATATGTAAAAAACCATTGGGCTCAGGTGGGAAACGAGTTTGTACACTCGAATGTTTACCACTTTCAAGATCCGCATCGATAATTTGACGAATAAAATTTGTTGGGCGTTTTTCAGCTTCCGACATCCACAAAACCTCTAAAAAGAATTTAAACTACGTTATTTTTCGGCATTATAACAACTGTTAATCAAAGGGAATAGCGCTTATCTCGGCAAATTATAAATTTTACGCATTAAGGGCAAAAGTTGCTTAAGAATTAAATAAATATCGGCTTATTCCTAGAAAAATCAATTAACGTCTGATTATCATCAATAGGTATTTACGTAATCTCCATAAAAAAGAGAAGTACCAAACGGCACTTCTCTTTTATAAAGATTTTTTACTGCAATAACACTTTAGCTTAAGCTTTTTTATTCGCTATTTTTTATTCACTATATAAGTATCAACTAATTGCGCTAAAACATTTAAGGGTACTGGCCCATTGCGAAGTACCACATCATGAAATTCACGAATATCGAATTTTTCACCAAGGTCAACTTTAGCTTTTTCTCGTAATTCAATAATTTTTAACATGCCAATTTTATATGCGGTTGCTTGTGACGGCATAACAACATGGCGCTCGACCATTTTTACCGCGTCAGACTTAGCATTTGGCGTATTTGCTACATAATATTCAATACCTTGTTCTCGCGTCCATTTTTGCGTGTGAATACCCGTATCAACCACTAAGCGACAAGCTCTCCATAACTCCATGGCTAAGCGGCCAAAATCAGAATATGGGTCTTGGTATAAACCAATTTCTTTAGGGATCATTTCTGCATATAACCCCCAACCTTCGGTGTGTGCCGTATAACCACCAAATTTACGAAATTTTGGAATATCAGTGAGCTCTTGCTTAATAGCTATTTGCATATGATGACCCGGTATTCCTTCATGATACGCCAGAGCCGCCATTTGATATGTTGGCATCGCTTGCATGTCGTAAAGGTTGGCATAATAAACACCTGGACGAGAGCCATCAGGTGCAGGTTGTTGATAGAATGCTTTACCTGCCGATTTTTCTCTAAAAGCCTCAACCGCTTTAACTTTTAGTTTAGCTTTAGGTTTAGTTAAAAATAAACTGTCTAAACGTCCTTCCATATCATCAATTAAAGCAACAGCTTCGTCTAAGTAACGTTGTTTACCCACTTCATCAGCAGCGTAATAAAATTGTTTATCATTACGCATGAATTCAAAAAACTCACCAAGTTCGCCTTCAAAGCCAACCTTTTCCATAATAGTGCGCATTTCACCGTGAATTCGAGCCACTTCACTTAAGCCAGTTTGGTGAATTTGGTTAGCGGTTAAATCTGTTGTGGTGGTACGTTGTAATGCGTTATTAAAGAATGCTTCACCTTCTGGAAATTTCCAAGCGCCATCTCTATTGTCTGCTTTTTTTTCTAGCGTTTCTAAATAACTGACTAATTGCTGATAGCCCGGTTTTATGTTGTTCATTAATGCGGTATTAAGCGTTGCTAACAGCGTGCTTTTTTCAGCGACATTGATCTCAAGTTTATTCACCTTTTTAGTGAAGTCAGCTAAAATCGTACTGTCTTTTCCATCTTCAAATGGCGCACCTGCAAGAATATTTTGAGAGTCTCGAATAACGTGAGGAAAAACAAACTTAGGGGCAATAATACCTAGCTCTTCACGCAATTTTAGTTGTGTCGTTAATTGTTCTAAAAGTACTTTAGCACCCTGCACTCGAGCAATATAATCTTGTGCTTCTTTCACATTACTAATGGAATGCTGATTAATTAAAAATGCCGGTAAACTTGAATGTAAACCACGCATTTGATTTACAGGATAGTTATGAAAACGCCACTTATGGTCAGTAATTTTATTTTCTAATTTTTGTACCAATAAGTGATAGCTGATCATTGTCTGCTCATCGAGTTTGCTACTATCGATGGCTTTAACACGCTGAAGGTTTTCATGAGTAATCGCTAATTCCTTTAGCGTGTTTTCTTCTGAAATATCATCCCATTTATCATAATCAGTTTTTATACCTAAATAAGTTTGCATCATCGGGCTTCGTGCAACACCTTCATCAAAAATAGCATCAAATATTTGATTAGCTTCTTCTGATTCAGACAGTGCTTTAATCGCACTTTTCTTCTCAGCGTCCTTTGAACTTGTTTGTGGTGTATCAATACCTTTTTGTTCTGTGCAAGCGCCAAGTAATGAGCTAGAAATAGCTACTACCAGCAATGTACTTTTTAAAGTCATAAGTATCTCTTTTTATAGGAATATATAGTTACATTTCAATAACTGTAAATGTTCTGAATTAAAAATGCTTTTATCTAGTCTTGATCAAAAATAATAGTGTTGGCAATAGCTGTTCGACGAATCGCTTTGTAATTACGATAAAAGGAACTTTACCTCTTCTATTTTTTATCAGACATAAAAAAGAGCTTATACCGAGGTAAAGCTCTTTTCAATTGAAGTAAAACTTGTACTTTTATGATTAACATAGGAAAATTTATTCTCAAGTGTTACTGAATATAAATAATCACACGTAAAACCTAAGTCTTATAAATATCAGATGGCTTAAGTTTTAACACTTTTCGTTTAGGTTTATCATCGTTCTCTGTTGCTTTAGTGGCATTGGGGTTTATGTATATTTTGCTCACTTTAGGCTTAGCGGCTTGATAGTCTTTTTTTGGTAACTCAGGTTTTTTTACCGTTTCAACTTCACGCTTTGGAGTAAATTTTTCAGGACGGTTAACATGATATTTGGTATCAATGGCTTGAATAAAGTTTCTCAAAAACTGATCTTTACACTCGCGGTAATGTTTGTGATCTGGCTTACGAAAAAATGCACTTAATTCAGGTTTAGTCATACGTATACCTGAGGTAGACATCATATCGAGAACATCTTCTGCGCGCAGCGCTAATGCTATTTTTAATTTGTTGAGCACAAGATTGTTATTCATTCGTTTTTCAGCTGGCGGTGTTTCACCATCACGGGCGCCACGTTTGTCAATAATTAAACCGTTCAAAAAAGTAGCAAGCTGAACATCGGTGCAGTTAACAACTTGTGGATCATCTTCTTTTTTCAACCAATAACTGATTTGTTCACGACTTACCGTTAACTTTGCTAAATTAAATAGGTCGATCATCTTTTGATCATTAAAATTAAAGGTATATCTTAAACGACGTAAAACATCATTATTGGTCACGAAACTCTCCAAAAAACACAGCAGGCTTTACCCAATGTAAAGCTGGGCCTTATTATATCACTATAGTTTTTTAAACAAAAAAGTATTTACTCGTTCTTAAAATTTAACGTTAACTCATGTTAAGATAATGCGCTGTTTTAGCGCGCCTTATTAACAATCATTATTTGATAGAGAAATCATGAGTAAAACTGCTAGCTTATTTGAACCTGTATTAACTAAACGTCGTGGCAAACATGCTGATAAAAAGCATTGGACTAATTTACTAGGTAGTAGTGACACGTTAGCTATATACCATGGCGCCATCAATGCCGACACTCCGATGTTGTTATTAACCAACGACACCCAGTCAGCATTGCGTTTCGAGCAAGAATTAAAAAGTTTAAATAAAAAGCGGCAACTGCCTATTTGCTTATTTCCTGATTGGGAAACATTGCCCTATGATACCTTTTCCCCGCATCAAGATATTATTTCCCAGCGACTAGCAACGCTTTACCAATTATCAAATATGAAAAGTGGCATTATTATTGTGCCGGTTTCAACATTATTACAACGCCTTGCGCCAACGCAGTATTTGCGTACGAATAGTTTGATCGTAAAAGTAGGTGATAAAAAAGACTTACATCAAATGCGACAAAATCTTGAAGCCAGTGGTTATCGCTGCGTAGAACAAGTGATGGAGCATGGTGAATTCTCTGCACGTGGTGCAATTCTCGACTTATTCCCTATGGGCTGTAAAACACCGTTTCGCTTAGATTTTTTTGATGATGAAATTGATGATATTCGCTTGTTCGATCCTGAAAACCAGCGTTCAAGTGATAAAATAGATGAAATAAATTTATTACCCGCACACGAATTTCCGACCGACGAAGCAGCAATAAGTTTATTTCGTCGTCAATACCGAGAAGAATTCCCCAACACCATCCATAAAGAGTCAATATATCATCAGGTCAGTGATGGTATTTTACCGGCAGGTATTGAATATTACCTCCCCTTGTTCTTTGAAGAAACGAGCACTTTGTGTGACTATTTAGGCGAAAACACACGGATAATGCTCAGTGGCGATATTGATAAGGCTATTGAACAGTACTGGCTTGATATTGATTACCGATTTGAAGAACGTCGTTATGATCTGACTCGGCCATTATTAGCCCCCAAGAAACTCTTTTTAAATAGTGAAGAGTTTTATCGTGCCTTAAAACCTTTTGACCGAATTTCAATAGAAAAAGTGCCGGTAATAAACGCGTTACAAGAAACTGACAGTGACGACATTGAAAAGTCAAAAGCCGGTCATATCCGTTTTGATGTCACACCCTTACCTGATGTTACGGTTAATCATCAACTGAAACAGCCTTTTGAATTAATCAATAATTTTATTCGCGACAAAGAAACCCCAGATAAAATTTTATTTGTTGCCGAAAGCCAAGGCCGTCGAGAAAGTGTTTTAGAGTTATTAGAGCGTAACCATATCAAGCCACAATATTTTGACGATATTGAAAGCTTTGTCGCAAGCCCGGACAAACTTGGCATCACAGTGAATACCCTCAACAGTGGTTTTATCTTTCAAAGTAAAGGCACCGCCAAGAAAAATGCGATAGCCCTAATCACCGAAGATGAACTCTTAGGAGAGCGGATAAAGCAAAGTCGCCGCCGTACCAAACAACAAACCATTCAAGCGGATGCTATTTTTAAAAACTTGGCCGAGCTTTCAATTGGACAACCTGTTGTCCATTTTGAGCATGGCATTGGTCGCTACATGGGCTTACAAACCATTGAAAACAGTGGCATAACCACTGAGTTTCTGGTTTTAATTTACGCAGGTGAATCAAAGCTTTATGTACCGGTTGGCTCATTGCATTTAATTAGCCGTTATTCGGGCGCCGACGCAGAAAGTGCGCCGTTACATAAATTAGGTAACGATACTTGGAGTAAAGCAAAACAAAAGGCCGCTGAAAAAGTGCGTGACGTGGCGGCTGAACTACTCGATATATACGCCAGCAGAGCCAGTAATAAAGGTTATCAATTCAAACGTGACAAAGCTGAGTATCAAGCTTTTTCAGACAGTTTCCCGTTTGAAGAAACCTTTGATCAAGAGCAAGCCATTAAAGCCGTAGTGTCTGATATGCTCAGCGATAAGGCCATGGACAGGCTCGTTTGTGGTGATGTCGGTTTTGGTAAAACTGAGGTTGCGATGCGTGCCGCCTTTGTTGCCGTTAACGACGGTAAGCAAGTTGCTATCTTAGTGCCAACAACCTTACTTGCCCAACAACATTATGAAAACTTTCGCGACCGCTTTGCTAATCTACCGGTTGCTATAGAAGTATTATCACGCTTTAAAACAGCCAAAGAGCAAAACGTTGTTATTGCTGATGTTGAATCAGGCCAAATAGACATTCTTATTGGCACCCATAAATTATTGCAAAATAGCATTAAATATAAAGACCTAGGTTTATTAGTGGTCGATGAAGAACATAGATTTGGTGTAAAACAAAAAGAAAAAATCAAACAACTACGCAGTAATGTTGATATTTTAACATTGACCGCAACCCCTATTCCACGGACATTAAATATGGCGATGGGCGGCATGCGCGACTTATCGATTATTGCCACACCGCCAGCAAAACGCTTAGCGGTAAAAACCTTTGTTCGCGAGCGTGACGACGCCCTTATTCGTGAGTCTATTTTACGTGAGATCCTTCGTGGTGGTCAGGTTTACTTTTTACATAACAACGTTGATACCATAGATAAAACCGCCGCAGATATTCAAAAACTGCTGCCAGAAGCAAAAGTAACCACCGCCCACGGGCAGATGCGTGAACGTGAACTTGAACGCATTATGGGCGACTTTTATCACCAACGTTACAATGTATTAGTTTGTACAACGATTATCGAAACAGGTATCGATGTGCCAACAGCTAATACCATTATTATGGACAGAGCCGACTATTTAGGTCTAGCGCAACTCCATCAATTACGAGGCCGAGTGGGTCGTTCACATCATCAAGCTTATGCTTATTTATTAACACCACATGTTAAACGTATTACTAAAGATGCAAAGAAACGTCTTGAAGCTATTGCGTCCCTTGAAGATTTAGGCGCTGGTTTTACCTTGGCCACACACGATCTCGAAATTCGTGGCGCAGGTGAATTATTAGGTGAGGGACAAAGTGGCTCGATGAGCCAAATCGGCTTTACTCTTTATATGGAAATGCTCGATCAAGCCGTTTCAGCGTTGAAACAAGGCAAACAACTATCGCTTGAAAATATGACCGCTAAGCAAACTGAAATTGAATTACGGGTGCCGGCATTACTACCAGACGATTATATTTTTGATGTCAGCTTACGATTAAGTATTTATAAACGTATCGCCAGTTGCGGCAATAAAAATGAACTTGACGAAATTCAGGTAGAATTAATTGACCGTTTTGGCTTATTACCGCAAGCGGCTAAAAATCTAGTCCATATTGCGAAGTTACGTTTAAAGGCGCAAAAAATAGGGGTTTCTCGCATCGAAGCAGGTCCAGCAGGTGGCTCTATTGAGTTTAGCGATGAGACAAAGGTTGATCCTACGCTTATTATTGGTCTTATTCAGCAACAGCCCAAAGTTTATAAATTAATTGGCGCTAATAAACTCCAATTTAAAATTGCCACTGAAGACAGTAAATCACGCTTTATTTTAGTGACATCTATGTTAAATGATTTAGTAAAAACAAAAAAATAACCGTAAGATAACAGAGCAGACTCAATGCCTTAGTTTACAATAACAAGGCAGGTTATAACTCTTTGGATGATTAATGAATTTAAAAAATTTAGCGCTGCTCTGTGCAGCCTTAATATTTTCACAACAAACCAGTGCCACAGATAAAGATAATGACGATCGCTGGTTTGAAGTGGAAGTGATCCTGTTTAGTCAACTGAGCGATAAAGCGCAATTAAAAGAGAAGTTTCCAAATAATACGGCTTTACCCAAATATCGAAATATTATCGACTTATTAGTTCCTTACCTTAACCCTGATATCGCCAGCTTAAAACAGCAATTACCCCGTTGTGATAATCCTACTTATGCTCAATCATTTCTTGAGCAAGCTATAGCGGCGATAAAAGAGCAGCCTTACTATGTTGCTAAAAGCTTAGCTGAATTACAAACACTTTCAGCCCAAACGATAGACGAGTCGTTAACAGAGATATCAGTATCAAAATTTAGCGATAGCACACATAGCCCAGTGGTGTTGGACAATATCGATGATAGCCCAGCACCGATAAATAGTTCATTAAGGATGGATGACGACAGCAGTTTAGCTATGCCATTACCAAAACAAGTGATGAGCGAAAAAGAATTAACGCAACGCTTAATGTTACTTGAGCAAGCAGCGGCTGAATTTTCAACCTTGCCCTTAACTTATGCCAACGAAACCGCCTCATTTACCGAGGGTCTTTGTACTATTTCTGTAGAGGAATTTAAGCACTTTACTCAATCAACCGATGCTTATGCTTATCAAAGTTATAACGCTTTTAATATTGAGCAAGTACCACCTACTATTAATAATATTGAAGATATCTATAGTGATGAAGACTACTTACTTAATAAAGAATCATTACAACTTGACGATATTGTTAAAGAAATAGCCCGCAGTCGAAATTTCAAACCCTTACTGCATTTTGGCTGGCGTCAAAAAACAAAAACTAAACAATTAGCTGTGCCACTGAAAGTTATTGCCGGTGAAAATTTTGCCGAACAATACCAAAAAGAATTGCAACAATTTCAACAGCAACGCAAACAAGCACAAAGCCAAGAAGAGGCCCTGCATAGCGCCTTATACAAGGATAGTTCGGCCCAAATAGAAGGGTCAGATGAAACAGTAAAAGAAAAAATAATGGCAGAACGTTTACAAGCGCTGCTGATAAAGCTACCCAGTTTACCTACTGAGACAAAAAGTTTACTCGCTGAAATAGAGCAAGATATAACCGACACAGCGCTAATATTGAATACTAGCACCATGCAAGCAGCCCCAATAAAGCCTCCTCAAAATTGGACACTAGAGGGTTTTATCAAGGTAGAAGTTGACTTTTATTTACATATTACTGCTGATCTCAACGTAATGAATATGTCGTTAGCCGAACAAGCAACACAGAAGTTAGTACCTGGTGATAAACAAAAACCATCGGCAATTTTAAAAACGATAAACTTTAAACAAGACCGACGAGTCAGAAGCACGGAAATACACTATTTTGATCATCCTTATATAGGTATGATCATTCGTATTCTGCCTTATGACAAACCCACTAAGGAAGTTGAACAGTCAACTCCACTTAACTAAATAAAGAGATGAATATGGATAAAGAAATAGAAATACAAGCCGCTGTTTTTCGTCGTTTACTGGCTCACTTAGACAGTAGAAAAGATGTACAAAATATTGAGTTAATGAATTTAGCGAGTTTTTGTCGTAATTGTTTTTCTAAATGGACCGTTGCAGAGGCTGAGAAGTTAGGTGTTGAAGTAGATATCGAGACCGCTCGTCAGCAAGTTTATGGTATGCCCTATAGCGAATGGAAAGAAAAACACCAATTGCCAGCAACAGCAGAGCAAATGGAAAAATTTAATCAGTTACAAAAGAAGTAAACCACGTAGCGGCAATTAAATTTTCACTGATATTGCATATTGAGTCGTTCGGCGATCATTTCTGTCGCGTGACTCTAACCAACGTCCGCGTTTATTATTTAAATGACGTCGGTCAGCAGATGAGCGGCGCTCCGGCCCTCTCCAAAGCACTTTTTTTATTCCCACACCATTTTTAACATCATCTGCTACATCGGGCAGACTTGCTGCTGAGTTCATTTGACGATTATATTTATTAGCTTGGCGCTTATCTTTTTTTGATTGGGCGATTTTTACTTGGTTGGCCGCAGGCAATAAATCTATCAGTACATCCACTATACTTGTCCGTTTATTAGTTATTGTCTTGTTGTACATTTAATCGGCAACTAAGAATAAAAGTTTAATTTTTTATATAAATAGTACTGTTAGACTAACTGACTATTATTAATGATGACCCCGCCAATGAAGCATTAGAGTATTTGCAAAACCATTTATGGGAGAATGATCCTTTATATACCTTAGGTGTGCTTAAAAATAAAAACTAATATTACAAAGTATTGAAAATCATCTCTCTGCACAAATACAAAAAAGCTTACTCATTGTTGGTAGAAAAGCAAAATGATTCATACATATCCGCAGTAACTGCACTTTTACTCAGCCTTTTCGTTATTGCACTTTTACTGGTTATTAGCCGTAATATTAATGACTCATATCAAGAAAGAATTGCTGCACTTAATAAAGCGGAAGAAGGCACGAAATTAAAATCAGAGTTTTAACAAATATGAGCCATGAAATACGCACCCCCATGAACGGTGTATTAGGCATGCTAGGTTTATTACTTAATAGTAAACTTGATGAAGAACAAAAACACCGTGTTAATATTGCAAAATCTAGTGCTGACTCTTTATTAACTTTAATTAATGACATTTTAGATTTTTCAAAAGTTGATGTGGGTAAACTCGAACTTTAATACTTAGATTTTAATTTAAGAAACTTTTTAGGTGACTTTACTGAAGCTATGGCCATACCTGCTCAAGATAAAGGTTTAGAAATAATCCTAGATCTTACAGATATAGAAGACTCGATGATCAAATCAGATCTGGGCAAAATTAGACAAATATTGACGAATCTTGTCGGCAATGCAATAAAATTTACAAATCATGGAGAGATAGTTATTACCGTAAAACTCATCACTAAAAAAAGTAATTATGGTGATGAATTAATATTACACTGTCAAATATCTGATACAGGAACTGGTATTCCGGCAGATAAAAAAGAAGTGCTTTTCTAAGCATTTAGTCAAGTAGACTCATCGACGACACGTAAATATGGTGGTACAGGACTTGGGTTAACAATAACGAAAAAACTGTGTGATTTAATGCATGGCGATATTAAAGTAGTTGATAAGATAGGTGAAGGTAGTTGTTTTGAATTTACCTTGTTAGTTGAGAAAAGTAAAAAATAGACCCTAGTTATACCCGAAATAGATATTTCGGCATTACGCATTTTAATTGTTGATGACAATAAGACTAATCGAGATGTCCTTCGCTCGCAGTTACAACTTTGGGGGGCAAATATTGAAGAAGCTGATAGCGGTGATGCCACATTGGTCCTATGTAAAAAGCGACATGAAGATACAGGTGCACCCTTTTTTGATATTGCCATACTTGATATGCAAATGCCTAATATGTCAGGAGAAACCTTAGCGAAAAAATTTAAAAGCCAACAAGAATTTGAAGCAATAAAACTGGTTATGATGACCTCTATGGGTGAAAGAGGAGACGCAAAACATTTTGCAGATATTGGTTTTAGTGCTTATTTTCCTAAACCAACAACAACATCAAATCTATTTAAAGCCTTATCTGTTGTTGCTCATGGTGGAGAAATACTAAAGCAAGCATCACCATTAGTTATTCATGATTATGTTAATGCTATGAAAATAGTAACAACCGAAGATAAAAAACCATTATTAGTTTCACCTGCCAAAAATATAAGAATATTAATTGTTGAGGACAATCGCATAAACCAAATGGTCGCTTGGGGGGGTAGAAGAATTAGGATTAACAGCTGACGCGGTAGCAAACGGCTTAGAAGCACTAACAAGCTTAAAGAAGTCATTAAAAAGCCAACCTTACTCTTTGGTTATAATGGATTGCCAAATGCCGGAAATGGATGGCTATGAAGCAACACAACTTATTCGCAAAGGAGAAGCAGGCCAAAAGAATAAAGTTATTCCTATTATTGCGATGACAGCAAATGCAATGCAATGCAAGGAGATAAAGAGAAATTTTTAACAGCAGGCATGGATGACTACTTAACAAAACCTATAGAAATAAATAAAGTTAAAGCTAAATTAAACTTATGGCTTGGCGTAACAGCGGATAAAGAAGAGCGTTTCGATACTGACACCCTAAGTTCAGACCATCTCACCTTAAGTAGTCAATCCATTGAAAAATCTGCAAGTAAGCATATTAGCGCTTGGCAAAAAGCTTCTTTATTAAAAAGGCTGGGGGGGAAATCCTAAAAAAATGACATTATTGGTAAAATGTTACCTAGATGATAGCGAAGAAAAAACACTCGAACTGCAAGAGTCAATAAAGGCAGAAAATTGGCAAAAAATAAATTATAACCTGCATTCAATTAAAGGGGCAGCGGGTAACTTAGGTGGAGCTCAAGTACAAAACTTAGTCACTAAGATAGAAATACTATCAAAAAAGAAAAATATAACAGCATTGAATGAGCGCATAATTGAATTATATACCGCCATGGAGGTGTTTAATTCATTACTTGCTGATCGTTTAAAAGCGCATTAAATTTTCATTTCTTAACTTGGTGAGTAACACCATGAAAATTTTATAAGCTTGGCTATTAATCAGTACAATTGATTGATGAGTTTGCGTATCACTAGTGGCTAAATCATTTTTTATCTTTCAACAAACATGAAAACAAGGAAAGCCCTTGTTTTTATTAGAGATAAAACTAAATGAGTTGCAACCCTAATAGGTAATTAAGTATCAAGGAACGGTCAAAAGCGCCTATATATTTTATGGCATTCTTATACCGTAAAACTTTCAATGATGACTATTTTTCTGACGTGTTCTTCATCCGCGATAGCTTTGTTACTCGAGGTAAAAACAAAGTAAAAACTCAAGATTAAGTGATTCAATTGACCAAATTTTAGTAGCATCAATAATAGGCATTAGCTTAAAAGTACTAACCAATAACAACCATTAACATCACTAAGAAAGTAAAGTTTATCGAAGCTACGTGACAAGTCTTGGCGTTGCCGCTATTCATTGCTACTTTTTACTAGGAGGTTAAGCAAATTATGTCATTTATACTGACTTATCAATTAATAAAGGTGCTAGTCAGTGAGGGTTACAACACAAAAAGTAGCCGACTAAAAGCTATTTACCTCGGCATCCGTTAAGTAGCGCCACATGCCTAATTCAACATCTAAGTTAATTTTGCCGATTTGCTGACGATGTAAACCAATCACTTTGTTGCCAACAGCGGCAAACATTCGCTTAACTTGATGGTATTTACCTTCGGTTATGGTCAGTAATACTTCTTTTTCATTGAGTATTTCTAGTTTAGCCTGCAGAGTCAGTTGATCTTCTCCTTGTAACTGTAACCCAGCGCTAAAGCGCTCAATTAGCTCAGCTGACTTTTCAGGTAATATTGCATTACGTAAATTAACGCGATAAACCTTGGCGCAGTTTTTTTTGGGTGAAATGATATTATGCGACCAACGGCCATCATCGGTAACTAAGACTAAACCTGTGGTATCAGCATCTAAACGTCCCGCAATGTGAAGATCAAACACTTTGTCCACTTCAATATAATTGAGTAAAGACGGATAAACTTCATCAATATTACTGCAAATAGTATCTAAGGGTTTATGCATCATAATGTAGCGAGAAGTGCGCGCTGTGAGCGCTTCACCGTTAACGGTAACGCTGTTATTTTCATGCACTTGTGTTGCTGCATTCTTAATCACCTTACCATTAACTAAAACATCCCCCATTTTTAGCAGTTTCTTCGCTTCACTTCGGGTCAGTTCAGTGCTTTTACATATAAATTTATCAATACGCATGGTTAATTAGATCAGTGTTAAGTCATTATAAGTATCGCTATTATCCTTCATAGCCAGTAAGAATCAACTAAGAAAAATAAAAAGCGCTGTAAATATTAAAGCCAACGTGAAGTGTTGTACTTTATTGACTTCAAAAAAATTTATTGTTGACCGCACTGCAATCTGTGTTTAAAGAAAACTTAGCCGGCAATGACTTCGCATTTTTAGAAGATAAATGGCTACATATTTCAATAACCGACTTGGCATTAAATGAGTTACTCATCTAAAACAATGGTCAATTAATTATGGCCGAAGATAACCAAAAATAAGCAGCTGATGTAAGATTTTCAGCCAGTAGTGATGACTTACTATTACTTCCAGGTATAAGGAGGCTCACGATACCCTATTCTTTCAACGACGATTAAAAATTGTTGGTGATATTAAGCTAGGGCTTGAAACAAAGCATTTGATTGATGCGCTTTAGCTTAAATATTTACCTCATATCGTTCATAACGTGCTTAACTGCCTTGCTATTATTCTCCAGCAGACCAAGCAAGAAAAGGGGTTAATATAAAGACAAAAACATCACACCAATATCGAATAATTAAATACCGATCCAAGATTAACTTTAAAGATAACCGGTAAATTTTTCAAAAACTAAAAAAACCTTAGTTGCTCAGCAATTCATTACTTGCTGAACACGTCAAAGAATATTAAAGTTTCACTAGTCATATCAATGAGAAACACTATGGAACTTTTACAAGGTTTACTGTTAATTAGTTCAATTCATTTATTAGCTGCCGCTTCACCTGGGCCTGATTTTGTTTTGGTGTCTCAACAAACACTAAGCCATGGCAAAAAAGCCGGTTTTATGTGCAGTATTGGCATTGCACTCGGTTTATCAATACACATCATTTATTCTGCTTTAGGCTTAGCTGCCGTTATCGCTAACTCGGCAGCAACACTATGGGTAATTAAGATATTGGGTGGTTGCTACTTATTATATTTAGGCATTCAGGGGCTCCGTGCAAAAGCCTCGACACAAGTCAGTAACAAAGCGGATTCACAACCGTCGATTAAAGGTTCATCTGTGAAAAATATCGGTGTTGGTTTTTTATGTAATGCCTTAAACCCAAAAGCACCGATTTATTTTGTCGCGCTTTTTACCGTGGTACTTTCTCCTGATTTACCCTTATTTCACTTAGTTATTTATGGACTTTGGATGATGGCTATTCAACTCGCTTGGTTTTCATCTGTAGTCGTTTTGCTATCTCAGCCAATGATAAACGAAAAATTTCAACGTTTGGGTCATTGGATAGACCGAATTTTAGGCGGAGCAATGATACTTATTGGCTTAAAAATATTGACCAGTAAAATTAATTAACATCACTGACGAGAGGAATAACTGATGGCGGTAAAAAAATACCAGACCTTTAGCGAGTTTTATCCATTTTATTTAAGCCAACACCAAAATATTATCTGTCGACGTTTACATTTTATCGGTTCGTCGTTAATAATATTACTGATTATATATTGTATTAACTATGCGCTATGGCAAGGCTTATGGTTCATTCCTGTGATAGGTTATGGCTTTGCTTGGCTGGGACATGTTTTCTTTGAAAAAAACAAACCCGCCACATTTACCTATCCTTTCTATAGTTTATTCGGCGACTGGGTGATGTTTAAGGATATGTTAACAAGAAAAATTAAATTTTAACTTTGATATAAGCCCCATATTAACCAAGAGTGAAATAGCCGATAACACTCATAATCTGCCTTTTATCGATATAGAACGAGAAGGCAGTAAATCTTTTGAATGCCCTTTATTTTATCGCTAACTACCCGATATAATTACCAATAAATTAAATTAAGATCCGCTAAGACCGCTGCTACCCTTCTCTGTAAATAGCAAAAGGTAAAGTAAACCAATCATAATATAAAATAAACCCCTATGATGTAAAACATATTTGACATCGAATGTGTTAAGTCTTATGCTATCTCATGTCAAATATAGTATACACGGTGTCAAATTTATCAACCTAGGAAAGATTATGTCTTACAGAGAAAGCAATATTTTAGTATCACTTTTAATTACCCTTGGTATTTGGGGCAATTATGCCTTGGGTGTCGTCAATTTATATCAGCGGCAATTATTCTCGGTAGAGGCTATGTATGGCTTATTGTTTACTGCAGTAATTTATACTATTTTTTTAGAAGTAGTCTTACAAACTATCCTAGCTATTTTCAAGTATAGAGAAACAAATGATAAAAGTGATGAGCGTGATAAAATAATTTCAAGGCGGGCAAACTCATATGCTTATAATATATTGTCCTTGGGTGTTTTTTGTGTGACCTTCTATATTCTGTTCCCCGTACTATCAAAATTTACTTTTTCAATGCCTGGTTTAGCTAAAGAGTATGAAATTATGCATTTAATTATTGCCATTGCTTTGCTTGCCGAAATTGTTTGTTCGTCAGTTAAATTAGTCTCTTATCGTCGAGGCTATTAATATGGCTAAAGTCATTACCAATAACATTAGAAAATTGCGTTTTGAGCATCAAGAAATGACACAACAAAAGCTTGCTGATAGCATTTCAGTTTCTAGGCAAACCATAGTAGCCATTGAAAAAGGAAAATATTCTCCCTCTTTGGAAGTTGCTTTTAAAATTGCAGATATATTTGAACAACCGATAAACCAAGTGTTTATATATCAAGAGCAGCCTTAGCGGATGAAGACTCAGGGGAATAATCCTACCAAAGTACTTGGTCTATTTCATTAAGTAGGCTTTGTGCCGCTTCACTGATCAGCTCAGAAGAGCCATTTTTTATATGTTTTTCTAATTTTATCGCTCTCACTGAAACGAGTGAAAAGCCAAACATTTGTGCGGCACCAGCAATACGATGAGCCAATTCAGCAAGCTTATCTAATTCATTATTTTTAATATGAAGAATGATATCTTGCTGTTCTAACACTAAGTTCGATTTAAACTCTGTCACTAAATCGGACATATCTACGCTTGAAATGGCTTGTTCTGCTGCGCTTTCATCGATCTGTTCACCAAAATATTTAGCTATGGTCGCAATAAATAATTTTCGCTCAATAGGTTTTTTTAAATGTCCATCGAAACCAAGCGCTAAATATCTGTCAACTTCATGGGACATCGCATTGGCAGTCAATGCGACTATTGGGCTAGAGCATCCTTTTTGTCGCAATACTTTAAAAGCCTCAATACCATCCATTTCTGGCATTTGTATATCCATAAGAATGAGTTTAGGTTTGTTTTTTAAACAAAGCTCAACGGCTTCTCGACCATTTTTGGCTGACAATACCTCTAAGCCTAGTGATATTAATAAACGAGCAATTAACCGGCGATTATCATCATGGTCATCGGCCAGTAAGACTTGCCCTTCAAATTTAATATCACTGGCATCTGCAGTAAATGCAGAGGCGACAATATTAGTGGGAGGAATGTCGGCTAATTGAATCCATTCAAGTTGCTTGCAAGGTAAGACTAAAGTAAAAATACTGCCCTTATTTAGCGTACTGATAACGGTGATTTTTCCTGACATTAATTTGGCTAATTGCTCTGATAGGCATAGTCCTAAACCTGATCCACCAAATCGTCGGCTAATACTGCTGTCTCCTTGAGTAAAGCTGCTAAAGACTTCCTGCAATTGTGTTTCACTCATGCCAATACCGGTATCACTAACCGCAATAGTTAACGCGGCGTCTTTGACCGATATATCAAGAGTAACTGAGCCTTTACTGGTAAATTTAATGGCATTGGAACATAAGTTAATTAAGATTTGTTTTAAGCGAAAGCCATCAATGGCCAGCATAAACTTATTTGGCAAGGTGTGTACTATTTGAAATTGTAATCCTTTGACTGTCGCTGATTTAATAAAAATATTAGCAATGTCATGCAAAATAACGTGTAAGTCTTGCTCGACAAGTTCTAATTCTAACTTATTGGCCTCAACGCGACTTAAATCTAAAATATTATTAATAAGCTCTAATAAATGTAAACTATTACCGTGAATTATTTTAACTTCTTTTTGCAGGTAACTTTCATCAACATCACCATTTATTATTGCCTCTGCTTGACCAATAATTGACGTTAAAGGGGTCCTTATTTCATGGCTCATATTGGCAAGAAATTGACTTTTAATGGCATTAGCTTTGACCAATTCGCTGGTCAGAAGTTCTAACTCTTGAGTACGGTTTTTAACTCGCTCAGATAATTTAAATTTAGCGCGTTTTTCAACATTTCGGTTGAAAATAAATAACGCCAAAACAATGATAAAACAAGCGGCCACTAAGCTAAAATTACGTTGTTGATCGGCTCGCTCTGTCTCTAATGCCTGAAGTTGCTCATTTTGCTTGAGCTGGCTAACTTCTTGTCTTAATTTTTTAGATTCAAAGTCTGATAATTGACTATTGAGCTGATTGTTCGCTATTTTTCTTGTTCTTTTATTATATTTTTGATGTGTTTCGAAGGCTGCACTTTGCTTGTTTTGTGCCGCATAAATTAACGCCAGCAGCGCCATATTATTCGTTATTTGTTCTTCATGACCGGATTTTTTAGCTATTTCATTAGAGAGCTGTAAGCTTTCATAGGCTTTTTCAACATAGCCCAACGAAAACTCTGCTTGCGCTAGACTATACAAACCACCCGCATAAGCGTTGTTATGATTTGAAGCTTTAGCCAAATTTATCGCTTGTGTTGCATACTTAATTGCATTTATTGGCTGATTCATCATATTATAAAGACCGGCAATATTATGACTAAAAGCCGCTAAATAATAGTCGTTATTAGATTGTTCAAAATACGCTATTGCCTGTAACAGCAATTTAAGAGATTGCTGATACTCTCCTGAATATTTATAAACAGTGCCCAATTCTCCTTTGGCTTTAGCTAAGGTGAGCTTATCATCGACAAAAGCAAGCTGTGCAATAACATCGAGATAGAGTTCAATCGCGATATCGTATCTTTTTAAAATTAAATATAGACCGGCAATGTTATAACGCACATCTATTTTATCTTGCTCACTACCCAATTTATTGTATATGCTTTCGGCTAGTTGAAAATTGACTAAGGTTTTACTGGTATTACCCAGATTAATATAAACCAAGGCAATATTATTGTATAGCCCAGCCAATGTAAGCGGCTCAGGTGAGTTTATATAATAACTTAATGCGGCTTGAGAAGCGGCTACAGACTCTGGATAATCACCAATTAAATAGTGATATATACCGATCATTTTATTAGCATCTGCCGCTATTTTTTTAAAGTTATTTTCACTGGCAATTAATTGTATTCGTTGAGCGCTAGCTAATCCTAATCCAAGCTCGGTTAACTGATAGTAACGTTTTTGTTGAATATCTAAGATATCAATAATTTGCTGGGGAATTAAAGCTGGGTGCGTTAATAATGATATTGAGTAATCAACCGCTTGCTGGTCATCTTCAATTTTTTTAAGAATTTCAATTTCTTGTGATATCTTTTGCTCATCACTGAGCAGGGTATTTTGATCAGCGGCTAGCGCCGCAGACGAAAAAAATGAAGCTTGAACAATAATAACGATAAAAAAATAGAAAATTCGCTTGAAAGCAATCATTAAGAACAACCAAAACACTTGAATTAAATATGATTTTTATTTTATACCATCTTATTTAATTAAATCCCACAAGTGTTCGGTTATCTATAAAAATTAATCTCAGCGATGGTTGAGTTTTTCTTTGAGTAAAGTCTTAATTTCGGCAAGCTCACACTCAAGATTTTCAATTTGTGCGCGGCTAGCCGGCTCTCCTCCTTCACCTGATTCGCCATGTTGTTCGGCGCGATAATTTTCATTTTCTTTGCCCATAACTTCTAGAATAGTACCAACCATCATGTTTAAAAAGATAAAAGCCGTTAAGAAAATGAAGGTCAGGTAAAAAATCCAGCTAAGTGGATAAATCGCCATCGTTTCATACATCACATGGTCATTATCTGGGTCTTTTTTTGTTGACATGGGTGAGTGAGTGGGTGGAAACCCAATCAGAATATACATGTGTATCAATTTATTGCTTCAAATACCCTTCGTCAACATTTAGAAATAACTTTCTAAAGAAAACTATATCTTAATTAAGTATAATGCCTATCTTATTTACAGCCCTAAATTTAAATGTTGACATAAAAAGCTATGTATAAAGCCATTAAAATAAATATGAACGCCCTCAAAAACAATAAGATCTTTGAGCTACTTGTTGTCTCTGTAATAATTATTTCAGCATTGGAAATCGGTGCAAAAACGTTTGAATTACCCGATAGCGCTGTTTCACTTACAGATATTCTAGATGTTTTTATCACAATATTCTTTCTTATTGAATTAACAATACGCTTTATTGCTGACGATGATAAACGATCCTTTTTAAAGAAAGGTTGGAATGTATTTGACACTTTAGTTGTGGCGATAAGCCTGATCCCTATCGATAATAGCGAAATGGCGCTCTTAGCTCGTCTAGTTCGGATATTTCGTGTATTGAGAATGGTATCTGTGGTGCCAGAACTTCGAATACTAATAAACTCCCTAATTAAAGCCTTGCCGCAACTCGGCTATGTTGTTCTTTTGATGTTTATAATTTTTTATATATATGCAGCCATAGGCAGCTTTATGTTTAGCCAGATAAACCCTAAGCTTTGGGGCGATATAGCGATATCAATGCTTACGTTATTCCGGGTTATGACATTTGAAGATTGGACTGATATTCAATATGAGACTATGGAAGTCTATCCTTACTCTTGGATATTTTATCTGACATTTATCTTCTTCACAGCCTTTGCATTTTTAAATATGGTTATAGGTATAGTAGTCAATGTTATGGAAGAAGAGCATCAAGCAGCCAGAGCTGAGAAAGCTGAAAAGCAACCAAGTCTTCTTGAGCTTCAACAAGAATTAAAAGAAATAAAGGCTCTACTATTAACTCAGAAGAAGTAATAATATGTAGCCCCTAAGTGGCTACATATACTACCCTATTTAATAGTAATCCTTTGTTGGTGGTTACAGGTTAAGTTAACTCTGTAACCACCAACAAATGCTTGGCCCTTGAACATGCCACATAATAATCTGCTTGTTTGAATATTGACGCTTCATTCACTGGAGGAATATCTATCAATAAAATGGCATCTGCTTCCAGCCCTTTAAATCCTTTAACCGTTGAAAATAAAACCCCTTTATTTTCTTTCCAGTGGTCAATATCATCTGTAATTTCAATCCCTCTAACCTTATTGATACTCGATAGAGAGGAGTTACTTAACTTGTATGGGCATAAAATAGCTACTTGATTTGGTTTTAGCTTCCCTTGATTGATCCAGTCATCTACATAACGCTCAACTCGTTTCTGTACCTCATACCGGTTATCTAATTGGATGACTTCCGGGGCATCCCCTATTGGAGCATCAGGTTTGGTTGGTATATCCTTATCAATAATATTGCTACATAAACCAGCTATTAACTGCGTATTTCGACAATTAACAGGTAAAGTTAAAGGTGTACCTAAAGCAGGTAAAGACGAGTCTTGGTCAATATATAAATTTTGGTTTGGATCAAAAAATACATACATAGCCCCTTCATCACCATTTGAATTAATTAGCTCTAAAGGCATCCACCAATCGGAATGAAAGTCCTGCCCCTCATCGACAATAACAGCATCAAATCTATCATCTATAAGGTCGATTGCTTCTATCAAAAGCTCAGGGGCTTCCTCTTGCCAAAACTCATTTTCATTATTAAAAGGTGGATTAAATGAAATTCCAGCTTTTCTACACAAATCATGACACAACCCATGAAAGTGGGTAACTGTAATACTTTCGGCGTAGTCAGATGAAATATTGTCTCGTAACCATTTAGCTAGAGTTTTGTTATAGCAAACTAAGAGTGTTTTCATCCCGGCATCTGCAAACTTTTCAGCTTGAGCCTGTGCAAGCATGGTTTTCCCTGAACCAGCCACACCATTGATGCAAGCTCTTTGTGTCTGACCTAAAAATTCGATCAACATTTTTTGATCATTAGTGAGGCGAAAGAGCTTTTCCTCTTGGTCTTCAATCTTACGAAATAATATTGGCAGCAAATTGAAGCTAGGAGAAATTGATCTTTGTATTTTTATTTTATCCTCTCTAGATAAAGGGATTGGTTGGTCACGTCTAACCCATTGAGTTAAAGCTGATTTAATTCTTTTATCAATATACGGAAGATCACTAGCGGATAGTACTATTGATGGGCTTCCTCCTGCGGGAGTATCACCAGAGTATTCACAATCAGGGAATACAGCAGCATAACCATAGCCAAAAGGTAAGTTACTTGCTCCTTTGTATCCTTTTTTCTTTATTTCATTTTCTAAAAAATGAGTATTACGACGAGCTTGCTCAAATGGGTCTTGAATCTCTTTTAACCTTCCACCGCTTAAAACTCTATTCCATTGGCGATTTTCGTTATCATATTGAATTTCACCGCCTTTTACTTCAAGTATTAACATACCGTGTGAAGGAATAATTACTACAAAATCAGTTTCACCTTCTTTTAAAGTCGTATTACCTTTGTCATTACGGTCTGCTCTAAGCCAAGGGTAACTATGATAAATAATGCAATCATTAGGTAATAGATCTACTAAGTACTTCGCAACATCCCTTTCTGATTTAACACTGATATCCTGAATCTCAATTTTCGGTATTAGTCTAGCCAAAATCCATCTCCTAAATAGTAACTTCCATTGCAAACGGTTTGAATTTCAACCAATCACTTTCATCCACTTTTATTTTTTGTCTTTGTCCAAAGCCATTAACTGTTACAGCGTAGAACGCCTGCCCACTATCCGTACTTTGTTGTTTGCTCCATCGATATTTACCTATAAGGCTT
Organism: Colwellia sp. MB3u-55; assembly: GCF_014076785.1. Taxonomy (NCBI): domain Bacteria; kingdom Pseudomonadati; phylum Pseudomonadota; class Gammaproteobacteria; order Alteromonadales; family Colwelliaceae; genus Colwellia; species Colwellia sp. MB3u-55. The sequence goes on along the minus strand of NZ_JACGUS010000115.1, from coordinate 240,823 downwards.
CTGTTTTCATGCCTGATAATAACTACTGTACCTGCCTTAGGCCTTTCTTCAGTCTCATCACATATAATAAAGTCACGTTGTGCTTTGAAACCTGTTTTTTCATTATCAAATTCAATCTTAAAATTTGTACCAGCCTTTGCTGACAAAGGTAGGTTTTCAAGACTTATGACACTGTTAGATTGAGACTTTGAGCTAGCTGTTAATAAACTTGATTTATAACGAACTATTTCTTTGGAGTTGATCATTGAGGAAAGCTGACTAAAAATATTTTCAGGTATACTTCCACCATCAATATTAATCCCCATTTCAATGTTTTTATCTAATGCAGCAGATGTAAGGTTCGCACTAGTAATGAAAGCTCGCCGTTTATCAGCAACAGCACACTTTGCATGTACTCGGGCAAAACCACCTTGTGTACTTTCTCTATTCTCACGAGGCCAAATATAAAGCTTAATTTTAGGGATACTCTTGTTAAGCCTCTTAATAGTACTAAGGAAGTTATTTGAGGCTTCTCTGTCCTCAGACTCTAGCAGCATACAAACATCCACCCCGCGCTCTACTGCTTTTGCAATTGCATCTTCAACGGCTGGTATATTTACTAATACAAACGAAACAATGAATAATGTTTCTTGTGCGGAGTTAATAATGTCTAACAACACTTGTTCTGATCTTCTTACAGGAAATAGATTTGCGTCAGGTCCTGTCCAAACAAGCTCTGTTAATTCATTTTTACTTTTACTTGTGCACCCATAAGATGCACCAAGCAACATACTAGCGAGTTCAGTACTCGAACAATCAGAGCTCCCCCATAAATCTAATAAGGCATTTAAAGCATTATTAGAGCTATCTGTATTGAAAAACCCCTTCAAAGTTGTACGATTGTCTTTACTCGTGATTTTCACTTTTTTAAATAATGATCTAATTTTACTAAGGTGTTGATCCTTAACTACGTCGTAAATTCCTTTTAATAAATCATCCATCAAATATCAGTTCCAAAAAATGCTGCGCCATCATTGTCTAGTGTTGGAACAACTAGCGCCCTATCTAGATACCGGTTATTTTTCTCACATGAAGTTTCTGCTGCAAAAGTACAAGCATGACAAGCTGCTGCATGCAGTGTCACGTCTTTTTCAGGGTTATGCTCAGAACAAAGCGGATCAGAGGAGCAAATCCTTGCTCTGTTTAAAGCTTGATGAAGTAACCTTTCTAAATTCTCAGGTTTACCTAACTCGACCAAACCACCTAAAGTTCCATCTGAATCTGCGGCTGCTGTATAAATTAATATACCTGCTTGTTTCTTTTCGTTGCTTGTATCGCCATATATCCTTTCTCTTATACTTGAGGCGTTATAGCCACACTCAAGCGCAAGTTCTCTAATAAGTAAGTGAGAAATAGTGTGAAGTAAAACATAACGAATACCAGGGTAACCATCTTCAGGTGAAAGCTTGCGTTTAAGCCTCCAGCCTTTGTGACCATGAAACAAAGATTCATTAATTGCCTGAACAGCGGGTATTTTTTCCCATTGATTAAGTGCATCTTCATCAAAGCGAATAAATATACCCTCACCGTGTACTTGGCTTGCAGGTACCCAATTAGGTTTATCATTACACAATGATGCCATTGGTGGCTGCTCTTCTGGGTTATTACTTTCTTCAGGAGCTTCCACTCGAGTAAACCCTATCAATGCATTCACTTCTCTTAATCGCTTTAACAGCAATACGTTTGATATCTGTTTTTTATATTTAATCGGAACGCTTGTTGCTTCACTTAAAAAATGAGGCCAATCTGTAGGTGGGTTTGGTTCAATAAACACTTCCCATTCAGGACCTTTAATATCTTCTTGAGTAACCGTATCTCCAATTTCACCGTTGTTAATGGCATCAATCACAGTCCAAACTTCATCGGCTGAATATTGATCAATACCAGGTAAAATCGCATTTTTAACTAATACTTTTAAAATAGCTTTGACTTCAAAAACAGACTCCACGTCGGAGAAGTTATCCCATCCGTCTTGAACGAGCTGAATAATAGGATCTCTTGAGAGCGGTATTGCCAAAGCAGATAATGTTATTGGAAACCAACTATTAGTGGCACCTAGAAGAACAGCTTTGACATCATCGTCACAACTGGGGTCATATTTATCTAAATGGGGGTGACGACCTCTACAAGCAGGTAAGTTTTCTTTACCTGCTTTACCAAACGCTTGCGCTAAATTACGTTTTGCATCACAAGCATCACATTTAACCCAAAGGTTTTCGGTTTGCAATGAAGCGCCGCTTTCGAAGAATCGCAACCCTCCTTGACAACTATTCGTACCGCCATGCACATAATATTGCCATGGAAAATCATCCAAATGACCATTTCGGCAAGCCAATAGAAAACGAGCAGGAACCGCGTCAGCATCTTTAGCCTTTTTATCCCCCTTAGACCCTCTACACATCTTGTGAACAAAGCGGGTATTTTCTGGCCTGTATCGACTTTCCCTTACTTCAAAAAGTCCAGCATCATACTCTGCTAACATGCCACATTTCACACATCTTAACCATCGAGGAAATGGTCTTACAGGTACACCTATTCTTGCTTCAGCTGAAAAAGGATCGCTAGATTCTTTCTTAGGAAATGGTGGCATCCTCATACTTTCTACCTGGGGACCAAGTACTTTTTTAACCGCTGTTAGTAATCTTGCTTCCAAAATAGGTGGGCAACGATCTTTATCCCATCTATCTATCCCTGAAGTAACAACAGATAGACTTGGCATATCGATTAATGCTCCTGGACCATATGTCCACAATAATTGGCTGGGGCGTACATCCCCCACAGGAGTTATATTTGAAACGTATTTTTTACCTCCACTCATTATGAATTCCCTTCAGTAGTATTTTTCTTTTTAATAGGTGCCTTCCAAGATGGGCCATCATCAAGTTTTTGAGTATTCATTTGTAACTTAACGCCAGGTTCAACTTCACGCATAGACATAGGCACTGTAAACCTATCCCATTCACTCAATCCCGGTTTTTTAATCAAAGCAACTTTGGAATCAACATTTTCACCTTTTTTCTCGTAGGCTACCGTTCTACCTGCTGTATTTGTTTCTTTAACCCAGCCATCTATTCTTTGTTTAATTGATGCTTCTGCAAGTTTCTGTGACTGAGCATTTTCTTCAACTAAATGTACTCGGTCAGATATTGAAGCAATAGTACTTTTCACAATACCAGTTGATGTATGCTTTAAATGGGCTGCACCATCATTAGGGTTTAATTCATCATCACTTAAACGCATTAAACTGAGCATTGAGCCGGTTAACCCCCGATCCATGGCTCTAGGCGAGAATGGCGTAACGGATTGAGCTTCAACATGTTTATAAAAGGTTGCATGATAATGCTCAAACGTTTCGTAATGAGATAAATCACGAGGCCTTGACCACGTTAATACGGTGCAAACTAAACCAGGAAAACTACGCCCAACTCGACTTGTTGCTTGAATATATTCAGCAGTACTCTTGGGTTGTCCGTTTACAGCCATAACGCCTAATCGGTTAACATCAACACCAACTGACAACATATTGGTTGCTAATACAACATCAATAGCACGGCTTTCACCTTCATCCCACTTAGTAACAAATTTACCTTCAGCCGGATCGTATTCAGCTTTAAATTTCACTTCTAACTGGTCTAAGTATTTTGGAATATCTTGGCTAGATACTCGAGACGTTAACTCTCTTATATTATTAACGCTCCGTTGTCCTAAGCCGGGTCGTTCAACCAAACTCATTTGCACTCGATAAGAACGAGTTTGAACATCATCTTCTGCTAATCGTTTCATCCCCCCCAACTCACGTAGGGAATTGAAGTAGCCAACACTAGTCATGTAAGGGTCTGCAACTTGACCAAAACGGTCAAACAATGCTTGTGATGCTGTTAAAAAAGCAGTGTATACACGAATTAAAACAGCAGGTCTTGCACTCCCAGGAGAGCAAACGCCCATGTAACGACGACCATAATGTTCTTTAATGGGTCGTTGAACTGAAAAGAAGTTATCTTCAATATCTAGTCCATGAGGTGGAAATACAGCTACTTGGCGATTAAAAACACCACTCACTTGTTGTTTGGCCTTTCGCACGGTTGCTGTAGACGCAATAATTTTTGGTCTGACTTTTTTACCGTTTAAACCCCAAGAGCAAAGTTCATCTACGGCTGTTTCATATAAACCAACCATAGTACCCAACGGTCCACTAATTAAGTGAAACTCATCTTGAATAATTAAGTCGGGCGGACGGAGTTTTGAAATCACTTTTGCTTTGGTCGTTGGACCAAATTTAGATTTAGGATGATTACCATTACAAGAATTAGCGTCTGACCATATCAACCCATGCCGTTCACATTCTATGGTTGCTTTACCAAATAAATTTCGGATTTCACCACGCCAAGCCATCATGGCAAATTTATCAACCGTGGCTATCATCATTGACGGCGGACGGTGATAAATTTCTTCATCAACTACTAATGCAGGGATACCTGGATGCGCCAGTTTTGCTGATTTACCTTTAGAAAACTCACAACGTGATTTTTTATCACCACAATAAATCGCGGTTTGTAATTTATTGGTATTAACTTCAATATGCTTACCGGGGTCTATATCTTCACCACACCAAGGACAACTAGTCAGCTGTGCAGGTGATGAACCACCGGCATTAAATTTGTCTGGATTTCTGATATCTTTTATTGCTTGGTCACTAGTCGCGGTTGTTCCCGGCGAAACTTTATTACCCACCCATAAACCTATAGTAAATGGTGTTTCACCTAATTTCATCTTTCCTTTTTTTATCGCATCGCGCCGAATCACTTCCATTGCACAAATCAGTGCTGTTGCACGTTGAAATTGCTGGAGAGTTAATAATCTGAGGGTATAACGCATGATCACAGCTAAACCACGGCTTGAATCGTAACCACCAAGGTTCCCTTGAAAGCGACGAATTGACATCGTAAAAGCTGCAACACCAAGGTAGGCTTCTGTTTTACCACCACCTGTTGGAAACCATAATAAATCGGCAAACGACTCAGATGACTCTGTTCTGTCTTGATGTTCAGGGTCTGCTATAGCCGGAATAGATAATAATAAAAATGCTAACTGAAATGAACGCCAAGAGTAATTTTTAGAGTCTTTATTTAACTTTTCTACCGTAATGCTTTTGTCACTTCTGCGTTTATGTGCATAAATACTTTGTACACGCTGTTTAGCCATTGCTAAATTGGCAAAGCGAAAGGCTTGCAGTGCATTATCATTTTCAGGATCGGCTAATACGGCAATACCTTCATTAAGCCTCAAGTTAATTTCGTTACAGCTAGTAATAGCTCTTAGCGCTGCATCGCCATGATTGATAACATCATCACCCACTCTTTGTTTTTGCTCTTCTATCCAAGCGGTGTAATCGGCTGTCATCTGAGTTAACGCAATAACTAACTTTTCTCTTGTCATTGCAGCAAGCTTCATCATGTCTAAATAACCATCAGACATCATCTTTTTAAGAGCTGGCCTATCTCCATCGCGAAGGCCAGGTACTTCAGTAACCGGCACTTCATACTCAGGCATCACAACAGTTGTTACTTTAGTCGCTCGCTCAACATCATCTATAGAAGTATTTGCGTGAACAGCAATGCCATGACCTGATGCAAATTCGACTTGCTTACGATAAATCATTTCTAATGATTCTCGTTCTAAGTCTTCACCATCAGGTTTTAATACCGGGCGTTTACGAAATACATCTTTATTCACCGATTCACTAACAGCGGTGGCTGAAATTTCAGGTTGAAATACCCAAGCTATATCTCGATTAGATTCTGGCTCAGTTTGTGTATTAACTATGAAAATAGTAACTAACCTATCACCATTTTCATTTGGTTTTCTTACCGTGCCTTGAACAACAACAGCTGGGTTTTCTTTATCAATTGAAATAGGTTTAATAGCGCCCGTTTCTAACTGTAAGTTGAAAGCACCACCACAAGGAATACGCTGCCATATTTTAACTTTTGCACCTTGTGATTTTTCACCTGTTTCAGGATCTGTATATTCTTTATATTGGTCATGGTCATAAAAACGCTCGTAGCGACCCCAACTTGCTTGAAGCTCTATATTTTTTTCATCTCCAGATACACAAAAAGTAAACCCCATACTGGAAGGAATTAACGATTGGTTACTCGCAGCGTCGACTTCTTCACTAGAGTCAGGTTCAGGCTTCACATTACTTATAGGTGAATCATCTTTACCCGCTTGAGCCTTAACAACAAGATCATCAGGAACCTCATCTTCATCGCCTGAACCATCAATACCAAACTCACCACCTCTTTCAGTAGCATCAAGCGGCGCTAAACGCCCCACTAAATAACGATCTCGCACGCTCATATCAAGAATCTGTTCATAAGGTCCGTTCGCAGGACCTAATAAATCATCTTTTACAGCAAGTTGGAGTAATTCACGTACGTAGACATCATTTTTGATTAGCGGGATGTCAGCTAAGGTTTTGCCAAATAACTTAGGCAATTCTTCCGCAAATCGAGTCCATTCAACACGAGAAATTTGCCCTGAACGTGGTAAAGAAACGAGTACAGTTGAATCAGCTTTGAGATACTTATCGAAAAATAGGGTCGTTGACTCTAAATCACTTCTTTGACGATAAACTCGACCAACACCTAACAGCACATTAGTAGCATCAACAACTAGGACCCAACAGCCATCTTCTACGCTTGAAAAAAGGACTTTTTTACCTTTAAGATGTAGACAATATTCTGCGTAAGGGATGTTATTTAAATTTTCATTTCTTGCTGCAATAAATGCGCTATTTATTTTTGTTTTTACGTCGGCCATAATATTCCCTATTCTTGCTCAGCTTCGTGTCTAGTTTTGTTTAACATAGCTAATCGATATAAAACTTCTTCTCTTGCTGTTTCGCTAATAGTAAATCGAGTATTTTTTCCTTCAGGTAAATACCCTACTTGATGAAAGTCATATTCCGGCTTTAAATCATCAAAACCATATGCGGCTAACACAGAATTATTCAATGCTATTTGTTTTTCTCTTAACGCTTTAATTTCCATTGTATTTATTGCTGAGTCATGTAGGTCGTTATAATATTTAGTCATTCCAATATTATGCTGCTGCATGTATGCAAGCCTTAGACATACAAAATCTTCTCCTAAATTCTCCATCAATTGGTAAGAGCCACTCATTAAACCTATTGGGAGTGGAAATGTGTCAAAAACATCATCTTGAATGTAACGAAGATCATGAGTTTTTCTTCCCCCAAATTCCCAAGCCCATACAGTATGAAAATCAGAAGAGAGCATAGCAAGAAGTGAATATGAGTCACTTGTAATAACACAAAGTGAATCACCAAATATTTGATTGTTATTTACATAACTAAATGATAAGAATTTTGTTGCGCCTCTAGCAAAAACAATTACCTTTTCAATTGGTAAATCATCCTTCCAATTGCTCGGTTGATAATCAAAGTCAGCACCTCTTCCTATCTTATGATAAAGCTCAGGCCTTGTTCGCTTTAGAAGCCACCAATTTTCAGCTAAAGACTTACCTAAGACATATTCTCCTTTGATGTTTTTCTTTTGTCTTATATGTTTCATTTCCCTTTCTACGATGGAAAAAATAGAATCGTATGCCCTAGATTTAATTTCATTCCAATCCCAAAAGTTAATTATCCATCGATTTGATGATTGTGAAGAGTTCTGATTGACCTCTCTAGCAATTAAATATGGAAATAACACGTTTGAGTTGGCTTCGTTGGATTGTATAATAGCTTTAGCTAGATTTTCTTCGATTAAGAAACCTTCTCCATTCGGCTCTGTTCCTTTAAAGACGAGTCCTTTATTGGCTTTCAATGAAACAGGCACCCACCTTTGACCAGAAGTCAGATTATCTGAAATGAAACTTACATTGAGTTCAGATAGAGTTATTTTACCTTCCCATTTGCCTTTTTTAAGATGTACAACACTTACAATTATTGATGCTGAACCAACCCACTTAAGCATCGGAGTAGCACTATAAATAGAACCCTCATTGTTCAATATGTGCCTAAGCCCTACCTCTTTTGATTCTCCTTCTGAAATAGAACTTGTTGCAATAAGCCCCATAAACTTCAAGTCACGAATTAACAAAAAAGATCTAAGAAAAAAGAAAACTACCAAATCAGCTTTTCCTTTTCGTCCATTAGCTGTGACATTAGTCAAAAAGTCACGATAAGACTTGCCATTAGTTCCTCGTATACTTGTATTCCCTAAAAATGGTGGATTACCAATAATGGCATCAAATCCCACTTTCTCACCGCAAAATACTTCTGGAAACTGTAATACCCAATGAAACGCGACTCTTGTTTTTTTATTTACTGGTAAGTCCGAGCTTAGACCTCTGTAAGCGATTTTTCTTAACATCTCTAAGCTTTCTTCTTTACCTTCAGTTGCTTCCTGAGCATAAGAAGATAAAACCGTTATATCCGTTAATTTTCCACTAGACTCTAATGTTATACCTATCAACGCATCAGCGATTAAGGTAGGTAACAATAATTTATCTCTTGTTTTCGTCTCCAAATGAGCCATTTCGTCAATATCGGTAACAGTATGGATATCATGTGACCTTATTTGCTTTCTTAGCTCTAAAGCATCAGCAACATGCATTTTTATTTGCTTAGCAAATGGTTGTTCTACCAATTTCGATTTTTTAATTTGAGATGGGTTTAGATTTAAGTAACTGAGCTGATCTAAATTATGAATGCCAAGTAAACTGTCACCTGACTTTAAGTTATGATCTAAGAAACCAAATGGACGGTCTTTCGATAATGTAACCAACCAGATAGACAGTTTCGCAAGTTCAACCGCTAAAGGATTAATATCTACACCGTATAAACAGCGTTCTGAAATTAAGCGTTTGGCAATGATTAATCGTTCTTCTGCATCAATAGGTATTAACTCTTGAGAGTCATCTGTTGTTGTGATTCCTTGAGCCGTAACAAAACTTCCACTTTGCTCGACAATGAGCCAAGACTCACAAACACGCTCAGCTAGCCATCGACACACTTGTACCAAAAATGCACCAGACCCCATAGCAGGATCACAGATTTTAAGTTCGAGCAATTCTTTTGGAGACTTTAATTGCCACTCTTCTCTTGGCTTTCCTTCGCTAGGACCTATGTACACAACCGGCTCAAGCGTCTCAGTTACAATCGATTCTGTTAATGATTTAGGTGTGTAATGAGAACCGGTTTCACGCCTGTCTGACCCCGAAGTGAGCATGTATGAATATTTAGGATAGACTAATGGATTATCCCAAGCGTCTGTTCTTATAAAATGGTAGTAAGGTTTTATTCGTTGACATAATTCAGCATCGTTATGACACGCTTCCATGAGCTTATCTATATCACCATCAGTAACCTCTTTCGCCAAATCATTAATGATTCGTGATGCTGAACTGCCGGTACGCTCTTTAAGTAGTGTTTTTAATACTGCATCACCATCCAACGATGATGATGCCAATTCCCCTAAATACACCCAAGGCTTTTTACAACTCTTAGTTGCCTTTAGTTCTAATGTGACATCTGTCGCACGTTTTACTGTTTGCTCTAGTAAACCTTCGTAAACATAACCAATTTGCTCTACATCTAAGGCACGATAAGAAAGAGTACGCCCTTTATATAGCTGAATAGCATCTAAAAATAGTAGGACTGTTCTGTTATCAATGGGAAGTGGCTTAGCTTCATCTTCACGCCAGTTACTATCTTTTGCTCTGCCTTCTAAGAATGGGAATCGGTCGGGATCGAATAATGAACCACCTAATGCAGGCATTCGCATATTTTCATGTTCAACACCTGCATAAACAGATCTAAAAATAGCTAATAAACGTGCCCAAGCATTTTTACGATAAGAAAGAACTTCATCACCATGTAAACTGGCTTCTTCCCTCAACTTGGCCCGAAGGGTCGACAAAGCATAATTAGCTTCATAAGCTTGATCGCCTAATAACAGCAAACCGCGTTCTTCTGCACAAAGTAAAAAGACTAAACGCATCATTAGCGTTAGACCAGCTTCATATAGCTCTTCTGGCTCAATTTCTTTTAATAGCTCACCCTTATCATCATGGTTTAATCGATCAATTGATTGAATAAGCACTTCAACTGCTCGACTAACCTGACTTCCTAGTGCTTGGGTTACGTCGCCTTGATGTGTTAAAGATTCATCAACTAACTGGGGTAGTGTTTTATTATCATCAAAACCACTATAGACAATCTTAATATTAAAAAGACTATAAAATGCTTTTAACGTTACCGACTCTAGCCCCCAAAGTCTTGCAAACCAACTTGCATACGTTGTAGTTCCACCAGCAGGTGCATCAATGAACATCCATTGTTCACCGTTAGTAATTAAACCTAAACGAGTACCAACACCACGACATAAATGTGCCATTCGTTCTGCTGGACTTGTTGACCAACCATCACCTCTTAATACCTCACTGAGTGCTGTTCCAGCTGGGTAGGTTTGTACTAGCATATAAGGCTGAGTTTCATCATCACCGATAACAACATATTCAGGTTTAATAGTGACGTGATGTTCAGGGACGATAACATGAATGGAAGCGTGCATTTGAGATTGATCTTTAAGAGTGTCACCATCATCATCTTCGTCTAGTTCTAGGCCAACTTTTAATACCCAATTGATCCATTGTTGATGAATTTTATCTTTGATCTGTATATCTTGTTGTGCATCACTGTCGGTGACTTCACGCCATTCGTCATAGGTTTGACGAAATTGCTTTTTCTTAACGGGGTCTACTTTTTCTAAACCTTGTGGAAAAGCTTGATTAAGAATAGGCTCAGCTAAAAATGGTCCTGATACTTCAATAAGTGAAAGCCACTCTGCATGTTGATTTGTAGAATATGTCATTAGTTAGCCTCACAAATATTATCTGGAACCAGAAATATTACCGCGACAGGAAACGTACGGTCGATATAATTTGCATACCGCTTTTCAATAGCTTCGGTTTCAGCTTTTTTGTCTGATTCTATTCGCTTCTGTCTCTCTACAATGGCTACTCTATCTTTTGTGACTTGAGTTCGTTCTTCTTCACCAAATAAGCTCATTTGATCATGAAGTACATTTTCCATTAACCCTTCTCTTGCCAGCTCTGTATTTATCGAGTTATTCAATTCATTAAGTACAGAAGTGATATCAGCGATTTCTTTGTATTTAAGATTGCTTAGTGTATTTTCCAAATTATTAAGTCGCTCTTTTGAGCGAGCTTCGATAGTTTGATAAATAGCATTTTCTTGGTTCGTAAACCTTATTTTTAAAGCGTCTTTCGTTTGTTCTGATATTACTGCTGGATTTGATTGTTCTAGCCAATCATTAATTTGTTTAACACCGCGCTCTCGATTGTAGCCCTTATCTTTTAGGTAACCACCGGCATAGGTAATTTCTTCATGAAGGCGATTATGAGTACCCCCAACAACTACTAATCTTGATGCTACAATAGCAACAATGTTATCCAACTCAGAACTTGGAACACTTCGAACGGTTACACGATGGAGTTTATCGTCTTTTTCCCACACTTTGCTTCGTAACAAACGCAAACACATTTGTACTAATCGATGATTGAGATGAACTAAAACAACATCATCTCTGCCTTTAGCCACATTATGGTCAAAGGTTATCGGCCTAATTTTTTGGGTATACGGATGACGCAAACCTTTATTACAGGGAGCCCAAGAGCCAGTAAATTCTGGCATAGTAAAAATGCTTCCGTCAGGCGTGTTGGCTAGCGTTGATTTTTTCAATAACGGTTTTTGAGCAACTTCAAGCGCAGTTTGAACAGCAGCAATGACATGTTCTGGTGTTAAGTGGAAATCTTCTTGTGTAGATATTAATTGTTGGTGCAGCTTTTTAATTTTTTCTTGCAAATCTCTTTCTGCTCGAACTAGTTTTTTTGCTTTTGCCATTTTAGCTTCAGCTAGTTCAGTATTTAACTCTGTTGCTCGGCCTTCAATTAATCCTGCCATTTGTGGAGCAATTACGGGATTTACACTTCCCATGTCTGCACGCATCGATTCAAGTTTAGTGAGTGCACGGATGATGTCATCCTTGTGGCCGCCGATAGCATCACTTTTATCAAAATCTGTTCCGGAATCAACCGGATGCCAAATAAGGATTTCTTTAGCTTTTTGGCCATGTCGGTCAATACGGCCATTACGTTGCTCCATAACGTTTGGGTTATAGGGGATTTCTAAGTGTATAAGGCAATTACAATGATTCTGTAGATCTATACCTTCTGATGCGGCATCAGTGGCTAATAATATTCTGACATCAGATTGTTCAGGATGAGTTTGAAAAGCTGCCTTTATTTCTTCACGTTCCTCATGAACCATACCACCATTAATCATGGACAACCTTTTACCTGCATATCCTTTTTCTGTCAGTATTTTTTCTAACCATTGCTGTGTTGTTCTGTATTCAGTAAATAATATTACGCGTTGGTTATTCCACTTATTACCGTCTTTTAAGTTGCTATCAATCCAACGACATATTGCATCTGCTTTAGAGTCTGACTGGTGCTGTGCTGACTGTGCCCAGTTTCTCAATTCTTTTAATAACAATCGTTCTTGTGAGTTGAGTGGTGCACTTCGGCTACTTGCTTCTTCAATGGCTTCTTCTTGAGCAATTTCGAAATCTTGATCATTGGCATAATCTTCTTCGGCTTTTAGCATTGCTTTTCTTAGAATGCGTTCTTCTATCGCTGTGATTTGTTTCGGTTCAGTGGTTTTAGTAACTGTACTAATATGCTTTTCAAGGGTTGATGCAAAAGAAGCTGGAGAAGAGAATAGTCTCTTTTTCAGCAAGCCATTAACAAACTTGGTTGCCATCGCATTTTTAGCATCAGCATTTGATTCTTCACGGCTTTGTGCATATTGCTCTAACTTCTTATGCATATTTCGTTCAAGTTCAGTGTAATTCACCTCTAACGCTTGTAACTTGCGCTTTGGATAAAGCGGATCACCTTTTTCATCAACAAGATCTGTTTTCAAGCGGCGGATCATTACTTTCTGAAGCTGTTTTTCATCCGGTAAAATATTGCGAGAAAAACGTTGGTCATCCAAAATCTCGAGAAGGGATGTGAATGATTCTGTATAGCCGTTATGAGGAGTTGCGGTTAAAAATAATTTATGTTGAAAATGAGGGGCTATTTCTCTAATTATTTGTGTACGTTGACTTGCTACAGCGTAATTGGCAGAGCCTGAAGGCGCTATGTTGTGTGCCTCATCAATAACCATCATGTCAAATTTACGAGGATAAGTAGCCTTAGTTGGGATAGTTTCTCGTAAAAGCCTCAAACCCTCACCACTTTTGATCCAATCTTGAGATACTATTAATCGGGGAAAAGATGTCCATGGGTTTGCATGAATACCACGTTCTCGACGGAGGTGTTTTACATAATCAGTATTGACGATTTTAAACTCTAAGCCGAACTTTTCTTGCATCTCATCTTGCCATTTAAGCTGCAAGGATGCGGGACAAATGATTAAGACAGTTCTTGCTCTGTGGCGTAATAACATTTCTTGAATGACAAGACCTGCTTCAATTGTTTTACCTAAACCAACGTCATCAGCAATGAGTAGATTCACTCGAGCCATGTTTATAGCTCTTACAAGTGGATCTAATTGAAAATCTTCTATGCTAACACCACTACGAAATGGTGCCTGCAAAAAGCCTCTATCCGCGTTGGTTGCTGCGCCCCAACGAACGGCATCTAGAAAGGCATCTAACTTTTTAGCATCATCAAAACCTGTTATTTCGGGTAAACCTGATTTTTCGATGATATGTGCACCGGGTTCTATTTCCCAGATAACCTCAAGCTCTTCACCCAAACCATCTTCATCAATTGAAGATAGCTTTACGTAGTGTTGTTTTTTATGGCGTGAATTAGGAAGTTGTGAGGTATTAACATCCGCGACAATCCATTGCCGTTTTCTGACTTCAACCAGTTGACCTGGCTCAGGAGATATTTTAAGAGAAGAGTTTCTTTCAGCAATACTTTCAAGCATTGATTATCCTTAATATTAATTTAAAGTAATGGCTTTTCCATGTTCTTCTAAATGTACTTTGATACTTTTTGCTATTGCTTCACCTAAACCGACAGGAACGGCATTTCCTATCATTCGACCTAACGGTGCTCTAACAAGAGGCATTCCTGGTGGAATGAATTTATAATTTCGGGGAAAACCTTGTAGTATTGCAGCTTCCCTCAATGAAATAGCTCGATCTTGATCTGGGTGTCCGAATCGACCATTACCAAAGCCAAAACATTGTGTCGTCATTGTTGGGCCAGGTTTATCCCATTCCATTCGACCGTAAACACCTGTATAAGTCTTCCCACTTTTAACTTGATGGCAAGGCGCAACAAGCTCTTCAGGCCAATCTCTCCAAGTTCCACCAGGCTTAGAAGCTTGGATTCTTTTCAAATTTATATCAGTTAAAGCTGAAGAGCAGTGTAGTTTATCATTTTTATCTGTTTCACCTGCTCTGATTGGCTTTAATTTACCAATAGCTTCTTTTACAGTTATGGGTGATGCATGAGTTTTCTCGATCATTTGAAAAGAACCGTATAAAGATGCAAGCAGAACAAGTCTTTTTCTGGTTTGAGCAACACCATAATGACTGCTATCAACAATTTTATACCATACATGATAGTCATTGCTTTCAAGCTCTTTTACAAAGTCACTAAATATTTGGTGTTTTTGAACGCTAGGTACATTTTCCATCGTGATGATGTCGGGTTTTGTACCTTTGGCTAGACGTAAGAACTCATTTAACAAGCTCCAACGTTCATTTCTATTAATGTCATAGCGTTGAGAATACGTTGAAAATGGTTGGCATGGGGCACAACCTGCAAGAATCTTAATTTTTGAATTGCCGTACAGCTCTGAAAGTTCATTAACTGAAAAATCACTGACATCTTTTTCTATAAATATTGAATCATTATTTTGCTCATATGGGTAACGACATGCACCATCAAGATCAATACCAGCAACTACTGGTAATCCTTCTTTTACAAAACCGTGGGTTAATCCACCCGCACCACAGAACAAGTCTACACAAGAAACTGTCATTTATTACTCTTGTTATTATAGTATTTCACGTCTTATTTAAATAATCCGATGTTATTAATTTAGTAAAATTAAAGGTCTGTATTCTATAGCAGAAAATATCAAACCAAAAGTTATAATACCTGTTACTGTTACGTTGAATTAATAATAAAATTTTATTACTTGAGATATCAGAGTTTCGAAGGTTACTTTAAAAGTTATCATTTAAATTACTTTTTACTTCTGCTGCATCAGGATATATATCAGTATGTTCACACCCAAGGATGTGAATAATTTCATAAATTCGCTCACTCGAAGCTGCCACCTTACCTTGCTCAATTCTGCTGATATAGCTTTGTTCAACATTAAGCTTGGATGCTAAATCAAGTTGGCTCCACGACTTCCTAACCCTTGCTATCTTTATGTTCATTCCAATTAATACTTGAACCGGTTGCATAGCTAAGTTCCGCAATTAAAAGAAAAATCTTCTCACATTGCGAATACATCACCTATGTAATATAATACATCAAATATGACATATAAGTCATATTTGATGTATTAATTTAGCTAAAGGGCCTTATGAAGATTGATCCAACTGTTTGCAGTATTTTATCTATGAAAAATGTGGACAATTTTTCTGCCATTGAAATAAGAACAGCTTTCATAGCGATTAAAAGGGATAAAGATTTACTCCCTGCTAATGCAAGGCGTTTTGTCTATGAAGAACTTCATAAAATTGTAAAAAGGGGGTGGTTAAAAAAAGCTACTTCTGAAAAAAAAGGGATCACTCGGTATACCAAAACAAAACAATTTGATTATCAATTTTTTAATCGTTTAACTGAAGTAAAATTGACTCCCACACCAACCTCATCTGACGTTGACTCTTTTGCCTTAGCAATGCGCTCTAGACTAGAAACATATCAAGCAGAACTGTTAGAGGGGTTGGGTTCTATTGAGGAGTTTGTCTGTTTACGAGCAAGCTACCCTGAATTACATGTTTCATTAAAACCTAAATACAGGCATTTAAAAGAACGAAACCACATGCTGATGGGAAGAATTAAAATTGTTGAAGAGTTACTCGAATCTAGCAGAGACCAATAAATGAAATTAAGAAAATGGCAGGCTGAATGTATTGATTCGGCGCTTTTGAAATATAACGATGTAACGAGACACTTTCTCGCATTAGCAACCCCTGGCGCCGGAAAGACAACTATGGCTTCGGTGCTAGCAAAAAGGTTATTAGAACTAGACGAAATTGACTTGGTGTTATGTTTCTCCCCCTCTTCGATTGTGGCTAGGGACTTTAGTGATGAGCTAAGTAAACAGTTTGATGCACCTTTTGATGGCTCTTTAGGGGCGATGGGGAATTCCATTACTTACCAAAAGCTTAATACCTTAAATGACTCTACATGGAGATTGTTCGATAAATACCGCATATTCGTCATCTTTGATGAAATACATCACTGTGCTGGTTCATGCGTTCAAGATGCAAACTCGTGGGGAGAGCCAATCATTAATAAAATTAAAGATAAGGCTAAATACTCTATCGCTCTTACCGGTACTCCTTGGCGATCAGATGCGCTACCCATTGCGTTGTCTCAATACTGTGAAAGTACCCAACAAATACAGTGCGACTATATTTACGGATTAAAAGAAGCCATACGCGATAAGGTTTGCCGAATCCCTCAAATTATTGCACTAGATAATGATAATATTACTGTGGTTACAGGGGATGAAACATCACACTTTAATAGTTTTATCGATCTTTTATCTCAATCTATCATTCCGTATTCAGAAATTGTTACTAACGACGTGGTAATTGAGCAACTGTTAATAAATGCTCAAGAGAAACTAGATGAATTAAGGCTCATTAATAAAGGCGCTGGTGGGTTGATTGTTGCATCTTCAATCGCCCATGCATGGCAAATACATTTGATAGTGCAACAAGTTCTTGGTGATACGGCTGTAGTGGTAACAAGTAATGAAATAGATGCAGATGAAATAATCAAAAAATTCCGTGACGGATCTGATAAATGGATCATCAGCGTTGGCATGATCTCTGAGGGAACTAACATTCCTCGATTGCAAGTATGTTGCCAGTTAACGAACATAAAAACCGAATTACATTTCAGGCAAATATTAGGCAGGATTCTGCGAATGACTGGTGCTTTTAACCAAGAAGCTATCATGTTTATTCCAGCAGATCCCAAGCTGGTTAAATACTCCTATCGTGTTGCTCAAGATATCCCTGATGAAGTTAATGTGGTTCAGTTTACTACGATGGATAGTGATTTTGAAATGGAGATAATTGAGGATGAAATATCATCTACTGCTGATACGGAAGTTCAAAATTTAGGTTTAAAGCAAGAAATAACTTTAGATCATAACACTAATTTTTTTCTTGCCACGAATGATCAATACAGTGATATTTGCCCAAACCATTTGACGAATACTTATGAAAAAATCATGAAAATCTTTGGTCGATTTAAGCAAGAGTCATTATGCATTGATGGTTTTGACTCTTTTGAGATATCTGCCCAATCCCTTTCTAAGTTAAACAATTTCAGTTCAGAACTAAGTTAATTACTCTATAGAAAGCCTGTTAAAAATAGAGCTGTAGACGTCAATAGTGTTGAAAGCTGATTTTTCGCATACATATTCGCTATAACTTATTTTAAGGTCAATTGTTCGCTATGAAACAAGCACACGGAGACATTGACAAATAAGTTAGGCTCCATGGCATTTTTTATATTTAAGTCCAGAACTACAAGGACAAGGCTCATTTCTTCCTACAGAGCCAAACGACCGAATAACCGCGCGCTTCGACGCGTTATAAGAGAGTTGGGCAATGTAATTTGATTGCTGTTCTACTTCCTGACGTTGTTCGCCGGATAACCCCTCAACATATGGTTCCAAGCGTCGCATTTCGGCATTGGCGTCCTCATGGTGCCCGCCAAGCGCTAGGATTAACGCATACTGGCTTCTGACCTGAACCAATTTCCCCACCAATCCTGCCTTATTTACAACCGGTAAAACGTGCTGTTCCATGACTTCTCTTGCACCCTTAAAGTCTTTCATGTCGATAAATTGATCAGCTAAATCTTGACCAACTCGCACCATAGAATCTGGTGCACCAGCCATGTTATAGAACTTCATTGAATGAATACGGGCGAACGGCGTTGGCTTACCCCACGCTTCACGGTTTGTAGCGTACAAATCTAGGGCATCCGCAATATGTTTGAGATATTCCTGAACATTTTCTGGTCGGTTGATAATTGTCCATAAGACATCAGAATTTTTACCCATAACATCTTGAGAACGGATACCGAGCAGGTCGTAATATCCTTCAATGACTTTCAAACACAGTAAATCTACTTTTTTGTATTTCTTTAATCTCCAAAGGGCTATGGCATGGTTATAGTCAAAAATTCTTTCATGATCGGCATTGGGGAACTTAGTACTGACTTGTTCTACAAGTCGTTCAACCTCGTGTGCGTCACCATTTCCTGCTGAGAATAATATCCGCTTCATTGCATACGCGGTTTGTTCTCTATAACCAAATTCATGCTCAGCAAGAAGAACCTCCATGGCTTCAAATCGCTGGACGAGTTTTTCAGTTTGGCCCTCCCTTATTTCAGAGAATACTATCCCATCCAAGGCCCAAAATTTATGAACAGGTTCCAACTTATCTGCAGTCAATGCACGTTCTAGACTTGCTAGTATGTCTACGTTGATACCCATTTCATAAAACAGCTCTTCCCCTGAAAGATCGATGAGCGCCATAATATCATTAAGCTTGATAAAAATTTGGGTCAGCAGCGCAAATCTAGATGTATCGCGATTTTGGTGAAGGCTCACTATCAGCATATCTTTCAACGCTATCAGTCCATTATTTTCTGACACTGGATCCATAAACTCTAAATGTTGCAGTCCCAGTGCTCTGATTGCATCATGTACCTTCAGCGTCTGATTCCCGAAAACCTCGACGACTCCGGTGGACCGCATCTTTTTAATGATTGCGGCAGCACCTTTTGTGGTTAATTTTAGTGAATCGACAAGAAGCTTTGAAACTTCATCACGACTCAATCCCACATCAGCCAAGCTGAATAATGCCAGCGAGTCTTGAACTAACTTGTCGAACCCCTGATAAACACGAGATAGGATGACTTCCTGCGCCGTTTCTGCGCTATTTTCCTGTTGCTGAAGTTCTGCGCATAGTGCGTCGACATTCCCTGCGTATTCTGTGACCGCAATCTTCGCTGCGCTCTGAACATATAGTGGCAGTCCACCGGTATAACTCCGCAGCTGCTCATAACCCTGAGCAGTGGCAAAGCCACCTAGCTTATCTACAGCTTCGGCAACAGTATCAATATCCCAACCCAGAAGTGTTTGACGCTGAAGCCCCGTAATAGCCTCCAGCTCTCGAACGTTGTCATGAGGCTGACACAGCAGAACAAAGCTAATGTTTTTGGTTGCATTCAGAACATCCCGTAGATTTTCTACAGGGATACGATGAGCGTTATCTAAAACCAGCAGCAGAGTTATCCCTTGCTGTTCTAGGGATGTGTCGAACGTTTTCAGAGCCTCGTAACCACTTGCTCCTGGTAGTAGAATTTTTCGTAAACCATCTCGATCCGATGTTGAAAATTTTGCTGCCAATTCACGAACCAGTGTACTTGCTAAGGCAGGTCCAGGAAGATCACCTGTGTCATAGTAGGCACATAGTTGAGTGCTGTGCAGCGCTGCTTGAGCTGCCCACGCGGTTTTACCTGCGCCGGATAAACCGCAAAGAATACGTACACGATCATCAGATGTCAGAGAAGGCTCCTGCTTTTGTGGTCTGTAATAAGCTGGAGGTGTGGGAAAGTCTTGTAACTGAACAATAAGTTGCTCAAATAGCCCAGGTAGGTCATTGATGTGAAATGAATGCTGCTTGTCAGCGGTGCTACCAGTAGCTGCAAGTTGTACCAGTCCGGCCAACTTCCATATCAGGGAGTCCGGGGACAACAATGAAAAATTCAGTTTCTCCGCCTGAGCGATACACCATGCTGCTGCATCAGTCAGCGACTCCCATGCGGGTGGGAGTGCCGGGAATATTTTAGTAGTTGACTGAGGGCAAAAGAAAAAAACATCAGGAGGGAGTTCATTATTGTCGATAGTATTTTGAAGCATAACGCTCGCTGGCTGGTTAGCAACGAAAAAAAAGGATGCCTCACCTTTTCTCCTCCCTTCAACATGCTCTTTTCGCAGGTCGTCAAAACGCTCTAGGGCGCCTGAAATCTCGCTGGGTATGATTGGCTTTGAACGAGTTTTAACCTGCACATAAATTCGCTCCTGCTCGGTAATAAGTTCAATATCCTCATCAAGCTCAACCATCACCACATCGACGTTTGCCTTTTCCGCCAATAACAAGCAACCTACCGTGTACAGATGCTGATATAAGAATCCTCCATGAACTGACTCGATACGTACCAACTGAGCTGCATCCAATACTTCTGGAATTTTTATTTCATCGCTTCCGTGCATATTATTTCTCATATAATTATAAATTTGTAAGTGGAACATTAGAAATGATATTTAACTCATTGAGTCTTTAGCTATAATCTACAACATAGCGCTTATTCGGTTGAATTTGAATTATTTAAAATGCTTTATGAAAAACCACCATATTCAATATGCTTAACATACTGAAGGAAACGATCCTTTTCTCCTAAATCACAAAGTTCGGAAGGTGTTTTGTCGGCGCATGATGGAATTTGGTGCGTATTAAACCAATTAATTACTTCATAGTCGTTTTTGGTCCATTTTTTCAATAGCGGCATCAAATAATTAAGTTCTACTTGGGTGAAGCATCGCTCTATTTCAATAATGCTATTCATGTGAATAATACCTCTTTTATTAATTAAAATCGTTCAAGTTCTGCCCTGATAATAATTCACTTAGAAATGAATTCCGTTTATTAGCATTACTTTCATGTTGAGTGATTTTAATGAAATCACTTTCTTTACCAACAATATGAACCTCTGTTTCTGCCCTTGTTATGGCTGTATACAACCAACTTCTATCAACAATCCTAGCACTTTTAAGACTGATTATTATTCGTGGAAACTGTGAGCCTTGAGCTTTATGTAGTGATATTGCATAGCCTAGTTTAATTGAGCTAAACAAATCTAAATCAAGTTGAACTTCATCACTAGTATCAAGTGTCACCACACCAAATTTATCATCTTCATGGTCAATCGATGTAATAACACCAAGGGAGCCATTTTGTACACCTATATCATAGTTATTTTTGGTGAACAAAACAGGATCGCCGAGCTTGATGCGTACAAACTGTATCTCGCCTTCGTGTTTAATTGTTAGCCTCTGTCCATCAGGGTTATTCTCTGCTTGGGCAAGACTGTTAATTTCATCTATACCCCCAAACTTCGCTTTATAAGTAGCACCAATAATACGGCTATTTTCAGGTGACTGTGAATATAGCTCAACGCATTTAGATGATATTTCCTCTTCAGGCGTTTCATGAAATGTTATTTTGCCAAAAGATAAGTTATTAGGGACGATCCCAACACATATCTGTGCACTGTACTCAGTTATACCTGTGCTAACGTCTTGTCGTTTAACGATATCTAATGTTGTGTTCATGATGGTGCCGCTACTTACAACATCTGCTAACACCTTACCTGGCCCAATCGGAGGTAGTTGGTTAGGATCTCCCACAAATAAGATCCGAACATTAGGGTGGATATGAGTGACAATTCTGTACATTGTTGGTATATCGACCATTGATGCTTCGTCAATCACGACTACATGTTTACCATCATCAATCTCTTCTTTTCGTAAGAATGCTGCAATGGTACTTGTAGCGAAACCAATAGATTCATGCATGCGCATAGCAGCCCGACCTGATAACGCTATAGCATGTATTGTATAACCCGCGAAGTGCATAGCCCTCAGCGCTGTTCTAAGTACGGTTGTTTTACCTGTACCGGCACCACCGGTGATACACGCTATTTTAAATGCTAAAGCGTTCACAACAGCTTCCTGTTGCTTATCCGTCAACCCATAAGGCAACTCATCAATCGCTTGCCTTGAACTTTTAGTAAATGATTCATCGAAGTTGTCACCAAAGCTTGTTAGCTTCTTAAATCGCTTAGTAACAACACCCTCCATTATCAATGTGGCTGATTGATGATATGTTCCATGTTCAGGGTGAATAATATACTGACTTTTACTAAATCCGACTTGAAAAGCTTTTTTGGTAAGTTCCATACAACCAAGTAATCGCCTTACTATTGGCTTTAATTCATTTTGGCTTGAGAATGTATTACCATTGCCTAAAGAAGCACGTAAAGCTTCCTCTATTGCCGCTGACAATCTTCTATCGTCATCATCGTTAACAACATTAAAATGAGATTTAGCTAATTCGCTAACAGCTTTAAACGACATACCAAATGACATCAACCGAAAAGGATCTTGCCTTATCTCTTTGATAGATTGATCGCCATGAAATTTCAGTAATGATTGTTGGACATTTGAAGGGATCTGCTTTTTAGACATCCAATTAGCGTATTTAAGGTTAGAATACTTTTTAAATCCTTCGTACAAAGCTTCTACGGAAATATCGCTAAGCATTTTGCTTAACGATATTTTATCTTCCGCATAATTGCGGCTAAGCATTGCGTAGATTTCTTTATCATAGTATTCCCAAAGCTCTCTAGCTTTAACAGTCCCAATACCTTTGAATGCTTTTTCGTATGAAATAAACTTTATAAATTGCTCACCTGTTTCAGGAAGCGTGCACACCGCGAATATGGGATCTTCATAGGTGAGTTGTTTGTATGTATAACCATTATTATCGAAATCAGAAACTTTATACTTATCCTTAACCGTCCAGTGCTGCCCTATAGCAGGTTCAACAGAAAGGTTGGTTTTCTTTGACATGATTGAGATTAAGGTTTTCGCACTAAAAATCTTATTGCTTTTATCTAATGGTGCTCCCATAAAGATGACATAATTGGATGTATTGCGAGTTACACTGGTAACCCTGAACCTTGACTCTCTAATTCTTGAATCAATCATCTAGGCATCATTCCTAATTCACCAATAACATCACCTAGCTCAGAATATTTTTCTAGTTTACGTTCGAGCTCACGTACTTTAGCTTGAAGTTCAATGTTTTCTTGCTCAAGCTTCGACAACCGTTTTTTGTTCAATGCGTTCCCAGTAGCTGATTGGTCAAACTCATTAGGTTGTGTCTCTTTTTCAATACGTTCTTCTGTTTTTTCAGGTAAGACTCCTCGTTCTCTAAGACCATCCTCGAGGGCAGCTAATGCTGGGACTATCAGGTCATTTTGTGTCAGGGCAGATTTACCGATACCCGCGCCAAGAGAAATTTCCTTGCGATTAAGTTGCCCCCGGTAGACTATTTGACTAAAGCAGGCATCATCTTGAGTTGATGACCAACTCATAAATTTATCAAAAGTATCCTGCTTTGCTTGCTCTGCGCTTCCCATTATCTACTCCTCTTTTTTTAATGAGATAAGTCTCGATAAATTGCCAGATGAAGCTATTTACGGCTGTTAATTTCACGAATTAAACTTTTCAACTTCAGCTCTAAATTAGCACTTCTCTCTTGTTCTTGTTTATACAAAACATGTAATTCACGATACTTTTCTTGCAAGTCTCTTTGTGAGTCAAGCACCTCTGACTCTACTGCCCGATCAAAGTATTCATGCAAATTCTTTTGCTTCAAAACCTCTAACTCTTTATCTCGATCTATAACAAGAACTTCAAGTTCTTCTTTGGAAAGCCTTTGACCAACACCAATTTGGCTGCAACGACTTTTCCAAACCCTAGCCAACCGGTCATTTTCTTTGTTAATGAATCCAAATAAATCAGGTTCCCGATCTTCTCTGATGTTTGAGCGCCCAATACTCAAGCTATCAGCAATTTGTGCAGGGACTATTTTTCGTTCTTTGATTTTTAGTTTCTCAACTACTTTTGGTTCAGATTGTTCAATAATCTTTTCAATCTCTTTAACTCTCTTAACAATCGTTAGATAGAGCATTTGTATTTGCTCTCTTGATTGTGCCCATGAAGGTATTGTAGAGCTCTTTTTGCTGGTGAAATTATCTAATGAAAACCTTTCCATACTATGTATCCATCTCGTCAAGCATAGCTTCCGCACGCTTAAGTGTTTGCCTTGAAGTATCAATGGCGATACTTTTAACATTATCGCCCATCAGGTTAGTAAATCTTGCGATCATGTGTTGATGTGATACAGCAATCCGTGTAATTGATTCTTTATTTGCATTTTCAGAGGTTAGAAAGTTAATACAATCGCTGCATACTTCAAAGACACCTGTATCTAGCATTGGGGTTTGAGTTTTTTTGTCTATGCATTTAGCTAGGTGCTTCATTTCTTTACGAACTAAGCAATAACCGTACTCGTGAGCCGTTATACTTTCAAACTCCTCTGCCATATCATCAACAAAATCATCAATTTCAGTCTCAGTTAAAACTATAGTTCCCATCGATTTACTGATGTAGTGAGCCACCTTACCATGGAGATCACGCTTAAAATCATCATCCATCACAGCTTGAACATTTTCAGTAGCCAACTTAGTCAATATTTCTTTCAAGTATTGTTTTTCAATTTCATCGCGCACTTCGTCTTTGAGTTTGCCAAAAACATAATGCGTGGTGAAGTAACTACCGTAGCTGTGGCGAAAATGACGACGTATGGCTTCAAAGACATTACCTTCAAAACGCCTTAAGGCAAACTCAGCCCATGTATGACGAAAACGATGTGGGTGTATTGACGGGCAGTGTTCGTTAAACTCTGGATGACATTGCAAAAATTTACTATATATAGAGTTCAAACGATATCTTAGTGTATTGTCACTCGCTCTTCGGTTTTCACGCCTGAAATCATCATTGTTCTTATAATCCTTTTTACTAAAATATTTACCGAACAACGGAAGTCTTTCTTTATCTTTTCGATTTCGTTTATCGATATAACTTAATGCAACTAGAGTACTAGCAGCCTCAGCAACTAATCCATGCATTTCACGAACTTCAGTGATACCGTAATTAGTTTTAATTAACTCCGATTTGAACATCCAGGTGCCATCGTTTTCGATATCATAATCATCCCCACAAATACTCCCAAGCTCACTAAGTCTTATGCCAGTTAAGCATAGAAAAATAACGATGCAAGCATCATAAACATCATTACAATGTTCATTCAATTGTTTGAAATTTGAAAATGGCAATCCGATTATTTTATTCCCATAATGCTTTTCTTTAATATCTTTAAGCCCATCAAGTTGCCTCTTTGTATGCAGTCTTACTTCAGACCATTCCCCATTTAAATAAAGATCAAAATACCCCTGACCAATTTGATGTACAGAATAACTATCGGCACTTCTTTGATATTTAAAATAATCTTTGAGGAAGACAGTTTTTTTATCTTGTAAAATAGCGATGGCATCATGCAAAAAAGCCATAGCGATGGTGAGTGGGATGGAGCTCCAGCCTTGACATTTATACCACTCATCATAAGAAAACCCATATGATTTCAATTTAGTTTTTAGAGAGGTTTTAATAAAATTTTTAGGAAAGTCAAAAGCAATCCCGTCAGAAAGAAGACCTCTCAACTTAAGATTTCTACTTCGCTTTAATATCAAAAATGTAGGATCAATAACTCCCCTGCTAAGTGGAGCTTTCTCATTATCTTCAGTCCAGTTTATATTGTTATCTAAGATATCTAATAACAATGCCTTCACATGAAGCTCAGTCCATTGTGATAAAGGTAAACTAGGATATTTAGTGCTTGCCCAAACACCAATACGTAACAAAGCAGCTTTCCAGTTTTTTGCAGTGTTTTTTCTAGAGCTAAGCGTTTGTAGTTCAGTGTGATTCCAGCCCCCGCACATTTGTACAAAATATTCTTTAACCCAAAACTGAAAAGTTGGCGTTAAAGCCGAGTGATAAAGGTCAACTTCAAAATCTACACCATCAATACTGTCTCTTACTGTAAATACATTTTCACTTAATCTGTTAATTACAGAAATGTCATCAATTACTTCTGGTATATTTGCATTCTGATTTAGGTTCATAATCATCGCCCTTAAATTAAATCACTAAAAGAGAAAGTCAGGTCTACCGACATAAGCTTGCCTGCTACTTGGACATCCTCAGGAAAACGGTCAAGAACTGCCTGTAAATATACTTTTTCCCCAATAGCTTTTTTTGCGTTAAATTGTGAATTAGGATCATCCATGAGCATACGAGGTAATTGTTCCTCTATATGTGACATCTTTAAAATGATCAGCGCAGCTGTTAAGTCATTTGCAATAAAAATAACCTTATTTTTGCATATAATTTCGCTGGTTAAGCCAATATCTTCGTCGAGTTCATTGATTAAACTTTGGAAATCTTCTGATGTACTAGCACAACCTAAAATCTTTTTAGCTTCATTGAGGTTAACCACTTGAGTATTCTTCATCAGCTCTCCCATTTTTGTTGCATCCTTTACCATGAGGTCACCCATTTGCACAGCAAACTTACGCCTTGATTCTATAACCTCTTTAGCGTTTGATCTGTCATGATAGGTATTGTGTTTGGTCTGGGGTGTATGCCCTGTCAACTGAGATTCAACTTGACTATCATTAAAGTGTGAACTGGTTTCTGAACCTTTCTCTTGTATATTATTACCACCATCCATAGCAACTCGAGATTGCCCAATAAACGTTGGATTGAGGCCTATCCTTTTATGTTTAACAACATCTCCCCGACTTACTTTAGGCTTACCGAGCTTTTTATTTTTATGACGAAGTCTTTCATGTTTTCCTACTTGCTCATTTACCAACTGATTGTTGTCAAAAACCTGTTTAACTATCCAAAGGAAAGGTTGTGCATCTTCTATAGTTACGTCTTTTAAAAGGGCTTTTTGTGTATGACTCCCCTCAGTAATTAACAAACTAAAACACAAAGACACGGGGTCTTTCGCTACTCCTAAGTAACCATTTCTCATATGCTTACTAGATATATATGGCAGAGCTAATCCTTTAATTTTTTTTGGTAGTAAAGTCTGGCACTCTCGAACAATATGAAAATACTTTTCTAAGGCATCATGTATCAACTGTTTTGGGGGATATACAATGGTTAAACCTTTCTTGTGTTTTCCAGGGCGACGTCCCTTTACATGTTGAGCCTGAGTTCCAGTGTCATTACTAATTACATCAAGCAATTTTAGTCGTTCCAAGTTGCTAGACTGAACTCTATCGGAGGCTAAAAAACACTGTGCTGTAAATACTTCAACTAAAGATGCTGAAAACAAGTCGCGAACAGATAGTGACCAAAGATTGGAGAGAGAAAAAGTGTTTCCGCTATGGCAATAATCAACTGATACCATATTATCCAATTTAGTTGAATTTCTAAAAAAAGATTGCATATCTTCAATCGATACTACAGGGCCAAATGGATGACTTGTTGATTTAATCACTCTTTCCATCAACACAGGATCATTTGAGTTTAATACTGCTTTTAAAACTGGAGTATAGAAACGTTTGCTTTCATCAGTTAAATCAGGACGTAACTTGCCCCTTGAAAAGTGTGCATGAGAAACAGGGGGATTCAAAATATCTTGCTTTTTAAGCAGACTTACCAAAGCACTAACCTTTGAATCACTCAACAAAATATTACGCTGTCTATCATAATCAAGTAACAACCAGCAACAAACGAGTCTTAACGATTTTACAATGACAGTATCGCTGTATGGGCAATCGGGAAATAGGTTCGATAGTGGCTGGTAGGCATCTGGTTTACCCTTCTGAAATTTCGGAAAATACGCTAAATAGGTAATTAATAGATCGCTGTAATTATTATTAATGTCTGTCTTAACAAATTCATCCAAGTACCACTCAAAAACAACTTTAATAATGCTTACTGTTGAACCTACAGTCCCCCCTGTTTGTTTAGTATTTTCTTTAATATAGAGAGTGAACTCTTCAAATACTTTCATTGGTACATCCGAGTCTTTAAGATAACTTTTAACAAAGGTAAACTTAAGAAAAAGCTCAATGTAATTGACCACACGGTACCTAGTACTCACCGCCATCTTTTTAAATTTTACTGAGTGTAAATAATCAATAACTACAAAATGCACAGTTAGTTCTGTATCCTCTTGCACACTAATACGCTTTAACTTCTGTTGACCGATATCAACCATTACTTCTATTTTTGAGTATTGAGCGGGTAGAATAGTAGCAGGTACATCAAAGTTATTTAAATCCATGCTGTCATCCATTACTTTTCTCCCTTTCTATATTTTTTATGATATAGCTGAGCAAAAACGGTTTCTTGAAGATTTAAGTCTTTCATAACATTCAATCGTTTATTTAAAACAGCATCATAAAAGATGTAAATGTCAGTAGTCTGTGGATCTTCATGCCCCATCCATTGGGTAACGAAAATCCTAGAATCCAGCCCCGTTTTTTGGCAAAACATCACTGCATTGGTGGCGAAACATTTTCGCAAAGTGTGATAGTGCCTTCCGACCCAAGTTTTGACTTCATCTTCTTCAAGCGTAGTTTTTTCAAGATATGTATTAATACATTCACGAAACAGCTCAGTACCAAAGCTTTCATAACTCAAAGGTCTTCCTTTTTTAGTGGACATCAAATTTGTTTTTATGTGTTTAGCACGACCCCACAGAAAATCGTATATAGCGGTTGTACCTTCAACTGTGAGTTGAACATTACGCGTCTTTCCGCCTTTACCTGTTATATCTAAATTTATTGCTCGTGGTACGCGTTTATCTTCTTTAGGCAACAGTTTACGCAATTTTTTAACACATAAGTTTTCTTCAAAAACTAGCTCTTCTGTTCTAAACCCAGCATGATACCCGAGCATTAATGCTAGTTTGTTACGCTCACGTAAAAATGGATCTTTAGTGGTCAAATTGGCAAGTACGACATCTTTAAACGTACTTTCATTCATATAGGTTTCATGCAGTTTGATAGTCAGCCCCTGCATAATACTTGTCTTTGTTTCTTCATCACCATAGGAATAAGTAAAATGTGGAACCGTAGACATTAGCCCATACTTATACGCATACTTATAAAAACTAGAAATAGAAGCGATGTGTCTTTCAATAGTCGAATCAGCTAATTCTAATTTTTTCTTAAGATAGCCATGTAAATAGCGGGACATTTGTTCATCGGTCAATTCACGAAAATCCTTTCCGAAAATTCCATGGACCTTTTCAGTATGTTCAAGAACGCTAAAGAATTTAGCAAGGTCGAATGAATAGCCGCGGATGGTTTTTTCAGCATTACCAGCTCTGGCGAGGTGAAACAAATACATGCTAGGCGAAAAAATAGGTACTCTTAATTCATCAACGACACAATAAAAATTCAATACTCTAGAAGCGTATTTGTAATTTTTAATTACTTGAGAGTTTGCCATTTAATTATCCAAAGGTACTATTTGTTGACAGTCTAATCATAAAAAAAGATTTCGTCAACAAAACAACAAAAAAAGACAAACCTAGATAATCGGTCCAATCTTCAAAAGTGGCAATACGAAAAAGAGTCAACATCGATATTGAAACATCGCCCCAGAGTTCTTTATTAATATTATTAAAAAACATACTGCCAACCGCAGCATAAATATAAAAAATAACAAACATGAGTAAGGCGATATAGCCCATACGAGGAATAGCTTTGAGCAGCGAATTTATCAGCAAGCGTAATTCAGGTACCATAGAAACTAGACGTAAAACCCGAAACACTCTCAACAGTCTTGCTAATAAGACACCTGAGCCACCTGTTGGTATTAAACTACCGATAACAATTAATGTATCAAAGATATTCCAACCACTTTTGAAGAAATTCTTTTTATCTGGAAATGCCATGAAGCGTATTGATAATTCGATGACAAAAAACACCGTGATAACACTGTCTAAAAAAACCAATATTCTTAATGCTTGCGGGGGTAAGTTATGGGTTTTTGCGCCAATAAGTAATGCTGACATAATAATAACGGCAATAATTGACCATTGAAAAAACGGGCTAGCGTCAATTTTTTTTAGCCGTTCTTGGACACGCATCACATAGGAATTCATAAATAAAGTTCTCTCAAAATAACATTCAACCCTGTTAACGCCAACAAACGAGTTATTACAACGTTCTTATTAAAATAAATCTAGCTTTAGGGGATAATGTCCAAGCTTATCTTGAAAATTTAACAACACCCACACCTTTCATACGTATTTATAATGACATTAATTTAACTTCAACTTATATAGGGGTAATATTTTTGAAAGCAAGTTTATCGGCCATTAGTTACTAGGTTTACAGTGTTTATATTTTATCAGAAACAAATTTTTAAAAAACCGTTGCTATATGATCTGAACTCGGTAAGCTCATCACCAAATAAAAATAATTTGCATTCAATACTATATGACACACACTAGAGATTCTTTTCATTCCCGTATCGGGTTTGTCTTGGCCGCTGCAGGATCAGCCATTGGTTTAGGCAATATTTGGGGATTTCCAACCCAAGCCGCTAATAATGGCGGTGGTGCTTTTTTATTCGTTTATTTACTTGTAACACTTTTACTCGCCCTTCCCGCTTTGTATGCAGAAATATATATTGGTAACCAGGCGCAAAAAAATCCAGTGGCTGCATTAAAAGAGGCTTGTAAAGACACTTCGCCTACTGTAGGTAAATATGCCGGCATAATAGGCCTATGTGGCGCTATAATGATGTTAAGCTTTTACACTATCGTCGCTGGCTGGATGTTAGCGCATGCACTATCGGCATTCGCTGAGCTGTTAGGCCTAACCAATATTTCACAGTGGTTAGCCACATCAAGCACCGAACGTAATTTATTATTTACGCCGCTTTTTATCTTACTAGGCGCCGCCATTATACATCAGGGCGTTAATGCCGGTATTGAAAAATGGTCAGGGCGTTTAATGCCATTGTTGTTAGTGATGCTAATTGGTTTAATCATTTATATTTTACGCCAACCCGGTGCAGAAAAAGGCTTAGCGTTATATTTAATTCCTGACTTTTCACAGGTTACTAACCCTAAACTCATCATATCAGCAATGGGGCAAGCCTTCTTTTCATTATCTATTGGCGTAGGCGGTATGATGGTGTACGGCTCGTACATGCAAAAAGGTAAAGACATTGGTAAATTAGCCATTTCTATTACCGCACTTGATACTTTTATCGCTTTTATGGCCGGCCTGTTAATCATACCGGCACTTTTTGTTGCTCAAGAAGCCGGAGTTGAAGTTTTCAGTAATAATGAGTTGATTGGAGAAGGCCAGTTAATCTTTAAGATATTACCTGAGCTGTTCAATTCAATGGGCAATGTCGGCTTGATTGTTTCAAGCTGTTTCTTCTTGTTGTTATCCATTGCTGCATTAACTTCAACTATTTCTTCAACTGAAGTACCTGTCTCTTATTTAATGGAAGACAAAGACTTTACTCGTTCAAAAGCGACGTGGCTAGTCTCCTTCGTGGTTCTTTGTGCCAGCATATTGTTAATTGCTTTTTTTGACGAATTATTTGGTTTAGTCATTCGAGCATTAACAACCATATTGCAGCCATTAAGTTGTTTATTCTACTTTATCGTTGTTGGTTGGTTATGGAATAGAGGTAATAAATTACGTGATAAAGCGCTACAAGAAGGTAGGAAGTGGCTACCCATTTGGGGAAACTACCTTCGTTTTGTATGCCCACTCTTGTTAAGTGTGGTTTTTGTTAACGTTGCGATATTAAATTAAGCATTAATCACTGGCTTACCCCGCATTAATACAGCCTTTTAACATCAGCCCCTGAAGCAAGTTCAGGGGAGCCGGTACCTTGTGCTCGGTGGCAATTAATAATATCACGGGTCACGTTAACTTCACTAAACAATGCAAGGCTTGCTCAGTAACGATGCTTTGCTTCGGCATGGTTCACCTTAATTGTGAACGATAATTTCTGCTGGCCCAGTATTATACTTGCAGACAGTCATCATATTTAGCCTGCTTTAGACACTAACGTTATTTCGCCCTTTATTCTTAGCTTTGTATAATGCTTGATCCGCGCATTTTAACGCTTGTTCAAAGCTTTGTTTACTTTCCCGCACTGCAACACCAATTGAAATAGTAACATTGACAGTTTTAAACTCACTATTTTTGCTTACCTTTTTAGCATTTCGTTGTTGTTTTGTTTTTCTCTGTGGCTGACGAATGACAATTTTATAGGTTTCAATAGCTTGGCGGACCACTTCTAACTCAGTAAAGGCTTGCTCAAGAGTTTTACCGGTAAATACGATGGTAAACTCTTCTCCGCCATAGCGAAATGCTTTCCCTCCCCCTTTAACGTTGCCAATTTTTTTTGACACTAGTTTTAATACTTGGTCGCCAATGTCATGGCCATAGGTATCATTAAACTTTTTAAAATGATCAATATCTAGCATAGCAAGGGTGTATTTTCGTCCAAGTGATAAGGCTAACTGATTGAACGCGCGACGCGATGGCAAGCCCGTTAAGTCATCTCGATAGGCAAGAAAATAAGCGTCGACAGCAATGACTAACACGAAATACAAACTGAGTAATGCCAAGGTTAAACTTAGCGGTAGCTCAATTAATTGATATTGATAACATAGCCAAAACAGTAAGGAAATAGCAACCGCTGAAGTCACTAAATCTGCTTTAATCACTGCCCGCCAAACAATAACCATACTACATAAAGCTAGTGGCAACTCTAAACGAATAACGTTACTAAAGCCTGCAATATGGGAAAATGTTTGTACAAAAATGATAATTGGCTCACTCATCGTTAACCAGACATAGCTAGTGATAGCCACTAAAGAAATAGCGATTAATCGATAAAGACCATGAATCGAGATAACGCCACGGTCTTTTATCAAAGAAAATAAAAGTAAAACACCACAGCCAAATAACGTTAGCCAATCACCCTGCTGTAGTAACCACGTTGACCAAGGCGGTGAAAAAGTGATACTGGCGTAATATAAAAGCCACAATAATGATAAGTAAGCTAACCGGCTACGATTAAAATAACTGGCAAAGACGATCACAACAGCCAAGAACACCACTAATAATTGTTCGACAATCACTATTTGCTTTAGCCAAAAAGCTTGGTTTTCCATCATCAAAAAATAAACTAAGGTAACCGTGCCTAAACTAATAAATAGTGTTTTTAGTCCTTTAATTCTTTGCAACAAGATTAACTCCTTAGATTAAGTTATCACTAAAGGGTAGAGAAGCAATCAGGTTAAACAACAGGCAGAGCTTGCTCATTATCTATTTTACTGTCTGCACCAGTGGGCTTTTCATCACTATCATTTTTCAACTCAACCTGTTCAATTTTATCAAAGCGTGACGATATTTTATCTGCCGAGGTATGAATTTGTTTTACGTCACTCGCTGCTTGGTCTATGTGCTTTGCTAAATTGGCAAAACGAGATTTAAAACGACTAAAGTCTTGCGATAAGTGTGAGAGATGCGCTTGAATAACATGTATTTGCTTACGAGTAGCTTCATCTTTTAGTACTGAGCGTGACGTTGTTAATATAGCCATTAGCGTGGTAGGCGATGCCAGCCATACTCGCTTTTTATTGGCGTAATCAACTAAATCACCTTGGTGTGCATGAATTTCAGCAAAGATAGCTTCTGCAGGAATAAACATAATAGCCCCGTCGGCGGTTTCTTTTTCAATCAAGTATTTAGAACTAATATCATTAATATGCTTTTTTATGTCGAGTTTAAACTGACGCTCTGCCGATTTTCGGTCATGCTCCCCTAGCTGGTTATCCAGCATTTTCTTATAGTTTTCTAAAGGGAACTTAGAGTCGATAACGACATTACCGGTTGGCTCAGGTAAGAATAAAATACAATCAGCAATTTTTCCATTTGATAAAGTGTGCTGTAAAGAAAAGTTTTGCTCGGGGATGACGTTGCGAATTAAACTGTTAAGCTGAACTTCGCCAAAAGCCCCCCGTGAACGCTTATCACTTAATACTTCTTGTAAGCTGACTACGTTTGAGGAAAGTTCCGTGATCTTCTTTTGCGCGTCATCAATCAAGGCAAGACGTTGCAAAATATCATTAAAGGTTTTTGTTGTTTTCTCAAACCCTTCTGCTAAACGTTTTTCTACTTGCCCGCTGATTTCTTTTAAGCGGTTATCGGTAGAGACAGTTAATCCATCAATACGTTTGGCCATTTGCTCACTCGATGCTTGCAATGACTTAGTTAACTCTTCACGGCTAATGTGCGTCACTCGATTTAAGTGTTCAACAAGTTGATCAACCGATTTTAGCTGATTCTGATTAAAAACGACTTGGTGCTCGTGTAATGCGCGGTGTAACTTTTCACTACTTGCATGTAAACTCGATGATTGCTTCTCACCTTGCTCAGCATGTTGGTACAACAACTTAATTTTAAAATCAGAGATTTGTTGTTCGAAATAAGTCTTTAACTCAACTTGTTGGTTTGCCAATTGTTGATGATTAAAGCTAGTTTGCTGTTGTTGTTGCTGTTGGTATTTATTTGAGACTTCACTATCAACGGTTAATTTTTCAAACAATAGCTGTGACTTTTCATCTTGCAGAAACAACTGTAGTGACATTTTTTTTATTTTAAAAAAAACTATAAAACTTATTAAAAAGCACAATACCAATAAAATAATGTTGAACAGCATAAAAATTTCGGTAGGAATTTTTTCTAAAAAAACAAGGAATTCATCGATAGGCATAAAATCACATCAGCAACACTGTAAATATTATCAGTATTAAACCATAGAAATATACTCAGGTTAAGTTTATTCTAAGCTTGTTCATCAACAAGTCCATATTTAATAATCATTGATAAGATGAATGCGATCGCCAACTTTATTAAGAATGGTTATTTCTCCATCACACACAGCAACAATCGATTTATCTTCTTTAAATTTTTCCGGAATAATGACACGTCCACTGGCATTTTCTGCAAATTGTCCAATAAAGTGCATTAACTCAAGTGAATCCTCATTATAATAAATAATAGTAACAGTGCGAAGGTTAGTGTTAGTCATAGTTAATGTTTTTAATACTTAATTTTAATAATGTTCTATTAGTATAGACGAAAATAATCAACTTACTATCATCAATAAAAAAAGCGCCCTAAGGCGCTTGTTTTAAAATTAGTAGCTTACACAAGCATCAATTAATTTTTTGATTTGGCATCCTGCACTTCAATCTTAGCTTTCCAAATAGCAGGGCCCGTGACGTGAACCGATTCTCCTTGGCTATCAACAGCTACCGTTACCGGCATATCTTCAACTTCGAATTCGTAAATAGCTTCCATCCCCATATCTTCAAAAGCAACAACTCTTGCTTTTTTAATGGCTTTCGATACTAAGTATGCAGCACCACCAACGGCCATTAGATAGACTGATTTATGATTTTTGATGGTTTCAACGGTCTCGGCACCACGTTCAGCTTTGCCGATAGTGCCAAGTAGGCCTGTTTCAGAGAGCATCATTTCTGTAAATTTATCCATGCGTGTTGCTGTCGTTGGGCCAGCTGGACCCACAGCTTCATCGCCAATAGCATCGACAGGACCTACGTAGTAAATAAACTTGTCAGTAAAGTCTACCGGTAACTTTTCACCCTTGGCTAGCATATCTTGAATACGTTTATGAGCAGCATCACGTCCGGTTAAGATAGTCCCGCTCAGTAATACAGTTTCACCGGTTTTCCAGCTACTGATATCGGATTTTTTCAAGGTATCAACATTAACACGACGCACGTTTTCACCGACTTCCCAGGTTATTTCTGGCCAGTCTTCTAATTTTGGTGGTGTTAAGTTAGCTGGACCAGAACCATCTAAGTGAAAATGGACATGACGCGTTGCCGCACAATTGGGTATCATCACCACAGGTTTTGATGCCGCGTGGGTAGGTGCTGACATAATTTTAATGTCTACAACTGTCGTTAAACCACCGAGACCTTGTGCGCCAATACCTAATTTATTAACACGTTCAAAAATTTCTAGACGCAGTTTTTCTTCGGCTGTTTCAGCACCACGGTCAATAAGATCTTGAATATCTACCGGTTCCATTAAACTTTCTTTAGCAAGTACCCCTGCTTTTTCTGCTGTTCCACCGATACCTATGCCTAACATTCCCGGAGGACACCAACCTGCGCCCATTGAGGGCAGTGTTTTTACTACCCAGTCAGCAATTGAATCACTAGGATTTAACATCACCATTTTTGATTTATTTTCACTACCACCGCCTTTCGCTGCAATCATAATATCGACGCCACCACCGGCAACCATATCGATATGAACAACCGATGGTGTATTATCTTTAGTATTAAGACGCGCGCCAGCGGGGTCTTTTACAATAGAAGCGCGCAATGGGTTGTCTGGGTTTAAGTAAGCTCTGCGAGTACCTTCATCAACCATTTGCTGAACCGTTAAGTCAGTTTTGTCCCACTGAACATCCATACCCACTTTTACAAAGCAAGTCACTATGCCGGTATCTTGACAAATAGGACGCTGGCCATGGGCTGACATTCTAGAATTAATTAAGATCTGAGCAATAGCGTCTTTAGCTGCGCTGCTTTCTTCTTTATGATAGGCTTTTTCAAGCGCTTGAATAAAATCTAAAGGGTGATAATAAGAAATGTACTGTAATGCATCGGCAATACTTTCAATTAAATCTTGCTGTTTAATGATAGTCATGAGGGTCTCTTTTTATGCAGATCGGCAGATGTAGTTCAACGGCATTTCCTACTTACCTGAAATTATAGATAAACTAGGGAAGCTTAAAATGGTTGAAAGTTATAAATATGCAGATATCATACCCTTCTTGTTAACGAGCTTCCACAATATTATCGAGTAAAACCTGTCATGTTTACTATTTCTGCCCAGCATTTTACTGTAGAAAAATCTATCGATGTAAAAGCTTTATTTTCAGCTTTTAGTCATCAGCCTTGGGCGATGTGGCTTGACTCTTGTGGTGAACAACAGTCACCTGCCCACGTTGATAGCAACTTTGACATTTTGGTTTGGCAACCCGAAATTACGCTAACCACTCGCGGCGATCAAACTGAAGTACAGTGGTTAAAAGATGACAAAAAACAAATCAGTCATCAAAATCCATTAACGCTGTTAAAAGAAATTCAACAGCAATGCTTCAACAACATAACTGTTGCCAGCAGCCATTTACCTTTTAATGGCGGCAGTGTCGGTTACTTTTCTTACGATTTAGGCCGACGTTTTGAGAACTTGCCCCATCAAACAACGCAAGATATAGATTTAGCCGAAATGTCGATAGGGCTTTATTTTCAGGCATTAATTTTTGATCACCAAGCTCAACAGTTTTGGTTGGTTTGCCCACAACCACAACGTGAAAGCCTAACAACTGCAATAAATCAGCAGTTAGCTTTGATAAAGAAAACCACACAAGTAAAAGAAAAGTTTTCATTAATGACCGATTGGCAGTCGAATATCAGTAAAGCGCTTTATGATGAAAAATTTAAATGCATACAAGACTACTTATTGTCAGGAGATTGCTACCAAATTAATTTAGCGCAACGCTTTAGTGCTCAATATCAAGGTGATGAATTCGAAGCTTATTGCGCGTTACGTGATAAAAACAAAGCACCTTTTTCTGCTTTTTTACGTTTTGAAAAAGCCAGTATTCTCAGTATTTCTCCTGAACGATTTTTACAAAAAACAGGGCGTAAAGTACAGAGTAAGCCAATAAAAGGCACTAAACCACGCAGTGATAATACTGTCATAGACCAACAAAATTCAGTTGATTTACAGCACTCAGAGAAAGACCGTGCCGAAAACTTAATGATTGTTGATTTGCTGAGAAATGATATCAGTAAAGTCTGTATTGCTGGCTCGGTAAAAGTTCCTAAGTTGTTTAATATTGAAAGTTTTCCTGCGGTTCATCACTTAGTCAGCACCGTTGAAGGTGAATTAGCACAACCTTATCAAGCGACTGATTTATTAGCGGCTTCATTTCCTGGCGGTTCAATTACTGGCGCTCCAAAAATAAGGGCCATGGAAATAATTGATGAATTAGAGCCTCATCAACGAAGTATTTATTGTGGTTCTATTGGTTATATTTCTGCTTGTGGCAATATGGACACGAGTATTACTATACGTACCTTGCTGTGCGAAAAAAATAATGCGACCAAAGCGAGCATCATTTATTGCTGGGCCGGTGGTGGCGTGGTGGCAGATTCAAAGGTTGACGCTGAATATCAAGAAACCTTCGATAAAGTAAATAAAATATTACCTGTGTTATCAGCGCTTTAACTTATTGTAGTTTTGGCTTTCGCCATTGATGGATTTATAATGAACAAGCATGATTTTTTACAAAACTTTCAATTTTCAGCACTTGATGTTTCCCTTCATCAATACCAGCACCTTGGCGCACTAAAACCTGCTGCGGTGTTAATCGCACTAATAGAAGAGAATAAACAACTCTCTGTTGTGTTAACAAAACGTGCTAGTCATTTAAAGCATCATCCTGGGCAAATCAGTTTTCCCGGTGGAAAAATGGAGGACTTTGATACAAGCTTTATTAACACCGCCATAAGAGAAGCCGAAGAAGAGATAGGTTTAAATAGTAACAACATTAATATTGTTGGCCAATTACTTCCTTATGAAACAATCAGTGGTTATGTGGTTATCCCCATCATTGCTTTTATTGATAAAAACCAAAATTACGTGATCGATAAAAATGAAGTTGCTGAAATATTTCAGGTACCATTACAGCATTTTCTCGATTTTAATAATCACTACATGGTAACCATTGAGCGTCATCGCAAACCCTTTCCAATTCACTTTATGCCTTTCGAACACCATAATATATGGGGCGCAACCGCGGTAATGCTGAAAGATTTGGCCATTCAATTATCGTGAACCTTTAGGTTTTTAGTTAATATCAACTATAATTAAACTATTATTGTTTTTCATGGTGATAGCTTTCAGTTACAATTACCGAAGATAATTCCATCTTTTGATAATTTTATCAAAATAAATTCAGGTTTTAGTATGATTAGTGTATTTGATATGTTTTCTATTGGCATTGGCCCGTCAAGCTCTCACACTGTGGGTCCAATGAAAGCAGCGAAATTGTTTGTTGGACAACTCAAAGATGAGCATAAATTAGCCCAAACAACGCGGGTAAAATGTGAACTTTTTGGTTCGTTAGGGCAAACTGGTATTGGCCATGGCACCGGCAAAGCGGTAATTTTAGGTCTGTCTGGCGAAAATCCGGATACGATTGCCGTCGACGCTATTGATTCAATTCTAGAAGCCGTAGTGGGTAGCCAAAAAATTTCGCTTAATGGCGAGCACTTAGTATCATTCCCTAAAAATGATGCAATTATCTATCATCGCCGTAAAACGTTACCTGCTCATTCAAATGCCATGACTATCTTTGCCTTTGAAGATATCCCAGGAAAAGAAAGTACGTTATTACTAGAGCAAACATATTATTCAATCGGTGGCGGCTTTATAGTTAACGCGCGCGACTTTGAAAAAGAAAAAGATAAAGCACTATCTCTGCACAACAATATAAAACGTCCTCATTATTTCTCATCAGCGACTGAGCTTATCAACGAAGCTAATGAGAAAAACCTCAGGATCAGTACCATCATGATGAATAATGAGAAGTGCTTAGCCGATGAAGCCACTATTAGGGCTAAACTCGTTAATATCTGGCAAGCAATGAAAGATTGTGTCGACCGAGGTATTAAAACCGAAGGTATTTTACCCGGTGGCTTAAAAGTTGCGCGCAGAGCTCCTGCCCTTTATAAGGCATTATCAGTTGAAAATAACAACGATCCACTTATAGCGATGGACTGGGTTAACTTATTTGCTCTTGCAGTTAATGAAGAAAATGCCGCAGGTAGTCGAGTTGTAACAGCCCCAACCAATGGTGCAGCGGGTATTATACCTGCCGTATTATGCTACTACGATAAGTTTGTTAGACCCGTTGATGAAGATACCTGTGTACGCTATTTATTAACCGCCGCAGCCATTGGTATTTTATATAAAACTAACGCGTCAATTTCTGGTGCTGAAGTGGGCTGTCAAGGTGAGGTTGGCGTAGCTTGTTCTATGGCAGCTGGCGCATTAACTGAAATTATGGGTGGTTCGCCAAGTAAAGTAGAAAACGCGGCAGAAATTGGTATGGAGCACAATTTAGGATTAACCTGTGACCCTGTTGGTGGCTTAGTTCAAGTTCCTTGTATCGAACGTAATGCTATGGGCTCGGTAAAAGCGATCAACGCATCACGTTTAGCTTTACGCGGCACCGGTAATCAAAAAGTCCCACTGGATAAAGTGATTAAAACCATGTGGGAAACTGGCAATGATATGAAAACTAAATATAAAGAAACTTCTCGTGGCGGCTTAGCGGTCAACATTACCGAATGTTAAGACGTTTTTAATCGCAAAGCTCCAATTGACAAAGGGTTAATGGATGAACATTTGTCGTTCCTTGCCATCGTTGTGCAGCGAAGCATTAATGTTTTGAAAGACAGGATGTCTGAGAAAGGTCATCCTGAACATTCGTCGTCCCTTGCCATACTTTCTATACTTCCCATCACGAAATACTCTTCATCCTGAACATAAAAAATCGACTGATATCAGTCGCTTTTATGTGGTTATTGATTTGTATCACAGTTGTTTTAACGAACAGGCAATTTAATATTCGCAAACATCTCATCTATTTCAGCATTATTTTTCAATAAAACGGCTTTAGTGACTAAATCACGATTTAAATGAGGAGCAAAACGCTCGATAAAATCAAACATGTAACCACGTAAGAAAGTACCGCGTCTAAAACCAATTTTAGTGGTACTTGAATTAAATAAGTGACTGGCATCGATAGTCACTAAATCACTATCAATTCTAGGGTCGATAGCCATAGTGGCAATCACACCAACGCCAACACCTAAACGCACATATGTTTTAATTACATCAGCATCGGTGGCAGTAAAGGCAATTTTAGGCTCTACTCCAACACTATTAAAAGCCGTATCAAGCTCTGAACGTCCAGTAAAACCAAACACATAAGTCACTAATGAATACTTTGCTAAATCTTCAATAGTAATGCCTTGTTTTTTAGCTAAGGGATGATCGGGTCGCACTATTATACTGCGATTCCAGTGATAGCAAGGTAGCATCACTAAATCGTTATATAAGTGTAATGATTCCGTCGCAATGGCAAAATCAGCGTCACCTTTGCCTGCGGCATCACTAATTTGCGCTGGTGTTCCCTGAGACATTTGCAAAGAAACTTTTGAGTACTTTTTCATAAAGCCTTTGATCACTTCAGGCAATGCATATCGCGCTTGAGTATGCGTGGTTGATATACGTAATTTACCTTCATCGGGTTGTGTATGCTCACGCGCAACCGCTTTAATCGCTTCAACTTTAGAGAGAATTTCTGTAGCAATATTGATAACTTCATTGCCTGGGGCAGTAACATGCGTTAAATGTTTGCCACTGCGGCCGAAAATTTGAATACCGAGTTCATCTTCTAGCATGCGAACTTGCTTGCTTATACCCGGTTGAGAGGTGAATAAACTTTCTGCTGTTGCAGAGACATTTAAATTATTGTTGAGTACTTCAACAATATAGCGCAGTTGTTGCAGTTTCATAATTATACTTCAAAATTTTATGCTGATTGCTTATGCAAAAAATATATACTTAAATGAAGACTTATTCCATATTAATTTTCATTATTATGCTTATATAAACGATTTAATTTAAAAATGTAGTATTATTACTACAAAATACACATAACGAAGTTAAAATTGACTTTTTTCAGATAAAATGAAGTTTTTCATTCAAAATAAAAAGTTATATAAATAGCCTTAATTAGTATTAGAGATAAAAGGTTCATATAAGGCTATGCTAATGTGTCCATTTTTTGTAGACTGCATGAAAGATATTTCTATTTTCATAGACGAGTAGTTAACATTATGGGCATTATCATTGCTTTAATTATCGCATTAATCATTATAGTTGTGGGTGTTGGTGCAATTCAACAGCACAAAGCAAAACAAGAAAAAGACAAACGCATAAAAGCGGCTAAGCAAAAAGCGATTATAGATGAAAGTGAAGACCTTATTCTACATCTTGCTAACCTGCCCAGTAATCCTAGTATCGTCAACATTCTTAATCGACGCAGTTTAACCGCAGCAAAAGCGATGAGATCAATTTTACCTGATTCAAAAAAAATTAAAGGTAAAGTTGATGATATTGAGTCAAGGTTAAAAGCGTCTCAAGAACTCGCGGCTTCAAATTCAGAACAAGAGGAACCATTCATTCTCCCTGATAATGAACAACAACTTGTTAGTATTTTGCAATGTATTAAAAAATTACGAGCAACACTTAAGTCAGAGCAAGTCAAAGGAGCATTAGACGCACAAACATTTACCCATGAAGATAAAAAGCTCGATGCTATGCAACTACAGATTGGTGTTGAAAGCTTGCTAAAACGTGGCAACATGGCTTACCAAAAAGAAATGTTGGGGTCAGCGCGCCAATATTTTGAGAAAGCTTTGCAAACATTGTCCGCTCATCCTTCACAAACAGAATATACCATCAATAAAAAAGCTGAGGTTGAGATCCAACTTGAAGAAATAACCGATGCACTTAAAAGCACTAATGCTAAAGATGCGGCGAAAAAAGCCAAAGATCAAGAAGATGATATAGACTTATTATTTCAACCGAAGAAAAAATGGTAGTCAATTATTATTAGTAAGACTGAAACCAGCATTTTGCTGGTTTTTTATTCTCTGTTAACATTACTCGCTCCTTATGAAAACATCGCCAAATCATATACCTGTCATTAATCTGCCCTCATTGCTTAGAAAAGTAATAAAAGCTTATGCGTTAAAAGCAGGAATAAGAGCTAGTGGCTGTGAACTTTATAGAATTGGCCGTTCGCGCAATTGGCAACTAAAAGCTAGCTTTGAACAATTAGAACACGTTGTCGCTTTTATACAAGACTCAGAAGAGCCGAGTTGGCAGTGGCTAGTTAGTTACTTAATGAGTCAAAGGCAAGCACTTAGTCACGATGAACTTATACGTATTGCTAAATTAAAGTCAGACATTACTGTTAACCAATTAATGGCCCGCACTGATTGCACGATTGCTGAAGCCAGAAAAGTCATTGATGAATTAGAGTGGCTGGTCGAATAAAAGGACTTACCTGCTGTATTCCTTAATGTTATACGGGTATTATAAGCTTAATTAGCATTTCTTACTTTACGGATAATCATGGCACTAAAAGCAACAATAAATAAAGCCAGTATACAACTGTCAGATATGGACAGAAATTACTACGACACCCTCAATTTAACCATCGCCCAACATCCTTCAGAAACAAA
This sequence comes from Colwellia sp. MB3u-55, assembly GCF_014076785.1. Taxonomy (NCBI): domain Bacteria; kingdom Pseudomonadati; phylum Pseudomonadota; class Gammaproteobacteria; order Alteromonadales; family Colwelliaceae; genus Colwellia; species Colwellia sp. MB3u-55. The sequence continues at coordinate 197,246 of NZ_JACGUS010000115.1, read as the reverse complement.
TATTCGCATGATGGTTCGCTTGTTAGCTTTTATTTTAAATGCAAATGAACATCTGCAATTTGGTAAGGGTGTGAGTGACGAAGAAGAAGCCGCTCTGTGGCAAATTAATTACTCTGAAGTGATAGAGTTATGGATAGAGCTTGGGCAACTGGATGAAAAACGTCTCAAAAAAGCCTGTAATCGTGCCCAAAAAGTGATTCTTTATGCCTATGGCAGTAGTGCTGAAACCTGGTGGAAACAGTCACAAAACAAATTATGTCTACTCAATAAACTTTCCATTGAGCTCATTAGCCAAGAAACTTGTGATGCATTAGCAAAACTTGCTGGCCGCTCTATGGACTTTCAGTGCAGTATCCAAGATGGCCAATTATGGTTAACGGCGGGTAATGAAACACTGTTAATTGAAACAACAAAATTACAATAATTAATACCAACATGGATAGGGAAATAATAAGCATGAAAAGTCACCTTACTAAAAGCTGCTTAACTTTAGCTCTTTTTGCATGCATTACACTCCTTTCTGCATGCAGTGAGCCTGAACCACCTAAAGCCAAAATTGCTAAAATGTCATCGGAACAAGTTATTAAAGATATTACTTATCTCGCAAGTGACGATTTAAAAGGCCGAGCCAGCTTCTCTGTTGGTATTGACCAAGCGGGTGATTATATTAGCCAGAGGTTTACCGACATTGGACTAAGCCCACTCGAAGGCAATAAAGATTTCAAACAAACATTTAATGTAACCAGTATTATGCCAACAGCATTAACGGTGACCTTAAATGGTCAGACTATTGCTGACGCTAATTTAGGTATGGCAAGTACTATGGCCACGCTTTCATGGCAGAGCCTTGAAAATGTTAACACCCATATTATTGCTGAAGCGGATGATATGCGCGCGGCTCTTAGTAAAATGAATAATGACGGTGGCCAACACCTGGTTATTATCCATAGTGCTCACGCTAAAACTTTTGCTGGTTATCGAGGTTACTTTCAACGAGGCTTAACTAAGCTTAACCTTGATCACCAAGGGGCTATTGTTATGGTTTTAGCCGATGATAATGAAGTTACCACGGTAAACGTTAACGCGAGTACTTCGATAACTGAAAAAACCTTAACCAATATTGTTGCGATACTACCGGGCAAAGATAAAAACCCAGCGACAGCAAAAGAAGTGGTTTTATATTCATCACACTATGATCATTTAGGTGTAACGGCTGATGGTAAAGAGGTTTTTAATGGTGCTGATGACGATGCGTCGGGCACCTCTGCTGTTATTAATCTGGCACAACACTATGCCCATCAAGGTAAGAACGCAAGAACCTTAATTTTTAGTGCTTTTACCGCCGAAGAAATTGGTGGCTTTGGCTCTAAATATTTTTCACAGCAATTAGATCCTAACAACGTTGTGGCAATGATAAACATTGAGATGATAGGTAAACCTTCAAAGTTTGACGCTGGTTCGGTTTGGATGACAGGAATGGAGCGTTCAAATTTAGGTGAATTACTTAACGTAAGCTTAGCGGCTAAAAACAGTGAAATTTACCAAGACCCTTACCCAGAGCAGGGGTTATTTTATCGTTCAGACAATGCAACACTTGCGCGTTTAGGTGTTCCAGCTCACAGTTTTAGTAGTACCCAACTCGATAAAGACCAGCATTATCATAAAACGTCTGATGATATTAGCAGCCTAGACTTAGCGTCGATGTATCAGGTTATTGAGACGTTATCAGTCGCTACGCAAGGACTAGTTGATGGCAGTATTACCCCAACACGTATTGATGTAAATACTGTTCGATCGAGTGGTAAAATCTACTAAGTTTGACCGTTCGTCCTGAACACCGTCACTCCTTGCCATCCATGGCATCGTGACATACCGTTCATCCTGAACATAAGGTCAGTGATTTTAATTACTGGCCTTATTTTATTGTAACCAGCGCATTTGATACTCAACTTCATTCTGGCCAGTGACAACAAAACCATGGCGTAAATATAAAGAAATAACTGGATTTGCTAACAAAACATTTAATGTTATTGGTAGTTTTAACTCTTTTGCTTTTCTTTTAATTAAGGCTAAAACCTTACCACCAATTCCTTTTCCTTGATGTATTGGTATGATTTGCAGCTGCCTGATGTGTAATTTATTCGCTAATACGGCTATTTTTATTAAGCCTATAGGCTCATTGTTCATCAAAATAATAGTTGAATCTGCAAAAAAATCATTCACTCGTTCAAGGTGTTGCTGATCAGATAAATCCAAACCTGCAGCAATAAGATGTTCGCCCATTGAGGCTTTTCTTAATTGTAATAAATAGCCGATATCACTCTGCTGGGCTTGTCGAAATCCTATGGTTACTTTTTCATCACTGAGCATATTTATTACGATGGTGTTTAATCACTGAATCGCCCCATTGATAAATAGCTAAACCAGCAATGATAGCTAATGCGCCAACGATTAAATTAAAATTAATCGTTTCATTATTTAATAGTAACCCCAGTGAAATGGCAATCACTGGGGTGATCATAGTGATCAATGCCACCGTACTCGCTTTTAGGCGTTGTAATATATAGAAATAAGCAATAAAACCCACTAAAGAGCCAATAACACCAAGATAAACGACACTTAATATTGATTTGTTACTCCATGTTTGATGCGCAATATTGCCATCGAAAATAAGCCAAACTAAGGTAAATAAAGGTAAGCTTAATAATAGTGAACCCAGGGTTGTTGCCATAGGGTTTATAGCAACGTCAACACTTTTGACCAATACACCACTTAAACTAAAAAATGAAACCGCAATCAATACCGCGATAATGCCAATATATCCATCACCTTTAAGTGATATTTTATCAAAACATACTGTAGCTAAGCCGCAAATAGCGATCGCCAAGGCTATTTTTTTTGCTGTTGATAATGCAGACTCAGCCAAAAATCGCTGACTTAGCACCCCAGATAAAATAGGTGCCAAGCCGAACATTAACGACATCAGCCCAGAAGAAATGTAGCCAGCGGCTAAATACGCAAATAACATCCCACCAAAAATGCCTATCGCTGAAAAACTATAAAGTTTAAGCGCCTTTTTATGCCAAGGAAGCTCAATACGAAAAGCTTTCAGTATGAACCAGCCAGGCACAACCGCAATCAGCATCCGCAACAATACCGCTAAGGTTGGATGAATAGTTTCACTGCTCCACACTATCGCTAGTGGTGTTGTTGACCAGATAAGAATAACGGCAAAGTAAGCAATGGGTACTGACATTTTATATATCCTTTATCGGTGCTATATTGAAAATTCAACCCGAAGAAAACTAAAGAAACATAACGAGTATACAAATAATCGATGGCGATATTATCTGACTACGTCAAGAACATCTAAAAATAAACTTATCGATTTAGTGTGATTAATAGCCACTAATATCTACTAAAATAACAGCCATAAAATTTTTAAGCTTAAGGCAAATCATGGAGTTAAAAGTAATACCCGTAGTGCAGATATTAATTGCCGTGTTATTAATGATAGTTTTTTATAAAATATCACCCGATCTCACTTTGAGCTGGCCGGCACATTTACCGGTTGCCCTCGCGCTGTTCTTTATCGCGATAGTCGTCGGCCTTTGTGCAATAGTCAGTTTTAAAAAGCATAGAACAACCGTTAACCCCACTAAGCCAGAAACAAGCTCAACTGTGGTAAGTTCTGGCATATATTCATTTTCAAGAAATCCAATGTATTTAGCCATGCTGATTTCACTGATCTCGCTCACTTATTACTTACAACATTTAGCATCTTTACCTATTATTTTAATATTTATTGGCTGCATGACACGTTTTCAAATAATTCCCGAAGAAAAAATGTTAACAAAAATATTTGGTCAACAATACCGTGATTATCAGCTAAAAGTAAGACGTTGGTTATAAACGATATGAGTCAGACAGTAAAACCGCAATGTTGGGGCTTTACTGACTTACTCTGATGGCTTTGTTGATGCTACATAGCTTTTTAAAAGCTAATATAAACAACATGTTTTACTTAAGCTTTTTTCAGGTACGCCGAAACTAAAACAATACGTGTACCGTTAACTTTTCCTTCAATATGCTCAGGATTATCCGTTAAGGTAATACCACGCACCATAGTGCCCTGCTTAGCCGTAAAGTTAGCGCCTTTAACTTTTAAATCTTTAATCAAGGTAACATCGTCGCCGTCTTGTAAATCAGTGCCATTACTGTCTCTTGTTGGCCCCTCTCGCTCAGCAGCGGCAATGCCTTGCTCAGCCCAAGTTTTAACATCATCTTCCATGTAAATCATTTCTAAAGCGTCTTGTGCCCAACTCTCTGCTGACAGTTTATGAAGCAAGCGATACGACATAACTTGCACAGCAGGCTCTTGATTCCACATACTGTCGTTCAAACAACGCCAGTGACTTACATCCATTGAAGTGTCACCATTAATTTGTGCTGTGCATATAGCACATAGATATACACACTGCTGAGCACTTAAGTCGCTGGTTGGTGGCACAGGAAACACAGCTAATTGTTCAGTTGACGTACATAATTCACAGCTAGCATTACTGCGTGCTTTTAAGGCATTTTCGGTAGGCATAATATTAATTCACTAATTTTTGAAGAGGGTTTTTCGCTATTATGCCCCTAATTCAGTGATTTAAAAAGTGCTGATTAACAACGGGAAATAATTGACCTGAGCCATTATTTAAAGGCTACGCTTTACTCTGGCTAAAACGTGACCGTATAGCTTAGTTGCTGAATACTAAAGTGGCGGTATAGCTCTGTTACTGAATACTAAAGTGAAAGTATAGCTTTGTTGCTGGGCAATAAAGTGGCAAAAAACTATCACCCTGAATTAGCGTCAGGGTCTAAAATCAACCACCTCTCTATATGAGGTGGTTAACGAGGGCTTCATTTATTCTAGATTTTTAGTGATGTGATGCGAAGCCGCTGCCGTGAAAATAACATCGGTAGAGCTATTTAAGGCTGTTTCGGCAGAGTCTTGGATAACACCAATAATAAAGCCTATCGCGACTACTTGCATAGCAATGTCACTGTCTATACCAAACAAACCACAGGCTAATGGAATAAGTAACAATGAACCACCTGCAACACCAGAGGCTCCACAAGCTGATACTGAGGCGATGACACTCAATAAAATAGCGGTTGCAAAATCAACTTCAATATTTAAAGTATTGGCCGCAGCAAGCGTTAATACCGTAATGGTGATCGCCGCACCAGCCATATTAATGGTGGCGCCTAAAGGAATAGAAACCGAATAGGTATCTTCATGTAAATCAAGTTTTTCACACAGTTCCATATTAACCGGAATATTTGCTGCAGAGCTACGCGTAAAGAAAGCGGTAATACCCGATTCTTTTAAGCAAGTAAAGACTAGCGGATAAGGGTTTTTACGCGTAATAAAATAAACAATCAGCGGGTTAACCACTAAAGCAATAATAACCATAGAACCTAAAAGTAATAGTACTAGGTGTCTAAACTCACTTAAGGTATCAAAGCCTGTGGTCGCAACCGTATTAGCGACTAAGCCCATAATACCTAAGGGTGCAAAACGAATAACCAATTTAACGACACTTGAAATTGCTTCGGCTAAATCATGAACCATAACCTTCGTTGATTCACTGCCTTTCTTTAACGCAAAACCTAAGCCTAAGCCCCATGCTAAAATGCCAATAAAGTTTCCAGTAACAACCGCATTGAACGGATTATCCACAATTTTAAACGCTAAGGTTGATAAGACTTCACCTAGTCCTTGTGGCGGATTAGCACTTGCGCCAACAATATCTAATGTTAATTGCACCGGGAACGCAAAGCTTAGTGCTACAGCAACCAGCGCAGCACTTATTGTGCCGAGTAAATAAAGCCCAACAATCGGTTTTAAGTTAGCATCGCTATTTTGTTTTTGGTTAGCAATAGATGAAGCGACTAAAACGAATACCAAAATAGGGGCAACCGCTTTTAGTGCACTAACAAATAAACTGCCGAGTATCGAAAATGACTGTGCAACTTCAGGTAAAATAAGCGCTAAAACAATACCAACAACAAGTGCAATAATGATTTGATTAACGATGTTAATAGCTTTTAGCTTACCCAAAAATGATGTTTTTTCTACAGAGGTATTTTGTGTTGTCATAGTTTGTCTTATTTTAGTTATTGTTTTTGTTATTAAGATAACGTATCGATGAAAGATTTTTACCACTTATGCACCGACACTGTCTAGTTTATTCGTTACACGGTACCTTTAAAGAGGCAGTTGACCATGCCATGATAGCGTAAATGCTGAGTCACTGTTCTCGGCGAGATAGGACTGACAAACAAACTGTCCGACTACCGCAACCAATTCATTATCATAAAAGATAAAAGGTAACCTTTTTCTCTGCCATGTTGGTATAGCAAGCTCTTGTAAGATTTTCTTTAATGGTCTTGAATGCTGTCGATATTGTGGTAAACACCTTGGGTTTTCGTGAGAAAAACAAATCGTCACTTTTTGTTGCTCTGCCGGTTTTTTTATCACTGACTGCCAAGCACTATTTTCTTGTACTTGTGCTGATACATTAGAAAAACTTAACCAACCTAATTGATCGGGAAGATAAACATCTAACGGTTTATCATCCGCTAACAGCCCTAATGCCACGTTTTGTTGCCACAACGACAGGTCCTGATAGATACCCGTTAGGTGTAACTCACCTTTATAACGTCTAATACAACACTCAGCTAATTGCACAACTGGCGACTTATCCGCTTGTGCATTAAGCTGCTGGCATATTTGCATTAATTGCTTTTGGCTTGGCATTAAGAATCCATGGCAAGCCAAAAAATAGCGCAATAGATTTTTAAGACGTGCTTCGCTGAGCTTATTTACATCAACAACACTAAGCTTATTAGCTGAGGACTGACAAGCAATTAAATCTTGCTGCGCTAATTCATCCAGTAATTGTTGTGCTTCAAAGCAATGTTCAGCACTGCGTGCAATCGTCTTATTGATGCTTGGCCAACGTTGATTTAACTTAGGTAAAACTTGATGGCGGAGAAAGTTTCTGTCAAAACGCTCATCCGTATTTGATTCATCTTCTATCCAAGCTAAACCATACTCTTTCGCATAGGCTTCAATATCGGTTCGTGAAATAGTTAACAACGGTCTGACCAGTAATTGTTGCCCCAATATCATCTCACTTTGCATCGCTGAGAGCCCTTTCAAACCTGCGCCTCTTTTTAGGGCGAGTAGAAAAGTTTCAGCCTGATCGTCACTGTGATGACCCGTAACAATTAAATCACCTGCTTTAGCTACTGATTTTAGTGCTTGATAGCGGGCATCGCGCGCAAGCGCTTCTAAGCTTTTTTGGGCAACAGCTTGCACGTTTACTTCAATAATATCTAACGGCAGGCAAAATAGTTGGCATTGTGTTTTAGCAAAGGCTTGCCATTTAACGGCATTAACACTTAAGCCATGATTAACATGACAAACACGAATATCGCTATTAATAGCATGTTGTGCTCTTAAAGCACTAAGGCAATGTAACAGCACTTGAGAGTCGATACCGCCACTGTAGGCAACAAGCAGTGATTTTTGAGGGTGATTGGAAAAAAAATCTATTAAGGTCTGTTTAATCATAGAATACTTGGTTAATTGACACTGAAAACAAAAAAACTGTCGCCTTAACTTAGAGATAGAATCAGTAAGATAAGGCTACAACTTCATCAGCAGAGTATTCAATATTACTTTGCTCGTGTCGATTTATAGCAACTTAACAATAACCGAAAGACATTAATCTGTCATAACGTTTTTCAATTAATTCTTCTTTGGACAAGCCTTCTAATTCGGCAAGGTTTGATTTTAATTCTTGCTTTAAGTTAGCTGCCATAATATCCATATCACGATGTGCACCACCTAATGGTTCTTCAACGATATTATCGATAAGTTCTAATTCTTTAATACGCGTAGCGGTAATACCCATGGCGGCAGCGGCAGTAGGTGCCTTTTCAGCGGTTTTCCACAAGATGGATGCACAACCTTCAGGAGAGATTACCGAGTAAGTAGAATATTTCAGCATGTTGACACGATCACCAACACCAATCGCTAATGCACCACCAGAACCCCCCTCACCAATAACCGTACAAACAATCGGTACAGTTAAACGTGACATAACTTTTAAGTTCATCGCTATCGCTTCACTTTGGCCACGCTCTTCTGCACCTATACCCGGGTAGGCACCTGGCGTGTCAATAAAGGTAATAATCGGCATATTAAAACGTTCAGCCATTTGCATTAAGCGTAAGGCTTTACGGTAACCTTCTGGACGAGGCATACCAAAATTACGTTTAACTTTTTCTGCTGTTGAACGCCCTTTTTGATGACCAATAATCATCACAGGTTTACCGTCTAAACGCGCAGTGCCACCAACAATGGCTCTATCATCTGCATAGTGCCTATCACCAGCAAGCTCATCGAATTCAGTAAAAATGCGTGGTATGTAATCAAGCGTATAAGGACGCTGTGGATGACGTGCCACACGAGCTGTTTGCCAAGGGTCAAGATTTGCAAAAATCTTTTTGGTTAACTCCGCGTTTTTACCGCGTAATTGAGTAATTTGATCTTCAAGGTCAAGATCTAATTCTTGACCGTTATTGACTAATTGTAACTCTTCAATTTTGGCATCAAGTTCAGCAATAGGCTGCTCGAAATCTAAAAAATTTAATGACATATGATTATTCTTACCTATGTTCTATGCCGTTTTATAACAACAGCATGATTATTCAAATAGAGTACTTAATAATTTAAATTTGACTATTAAGTTGCTAACAAAGTCGTCATCGACCTTGTTATAAATTTTTTATAATGGTTAACAATAAATAACCCTTTAATGCGCCCTAAATTATTTAAACCTTAAAGTAACGTCGCCATCACCTAATAAGGTTTTTAATTCATGTAATAAAGGGTCTGCAGGCGTAACGCGCCATTGTACGCCTAATTCTAGCATAGCTTTTGCTTCATCTCTTTGATAAAACAACCGAACAGGACACGTACCATCCTTATAAGGTGTTAATACCTCGGTAAATTTATCAATAAAACCTGCGCCTGCCTTGTTTTTATTGACATTGATATCTACTGAAGAGACATAGTTTTCACGAGCATCACCAACCGTCATGATATCTCGAGCGGTCATTGTAATGCCTCCGGAGTATTCATCAAAGCTGACCTGTCCACTACAGACCAAAATAGCATCACTTACCAGCAATTCAGCAAAATTATCATAGTCATCGGGAAAGAGTCTAATGTCCATGCGAGCACTTTTATCGTCAAGCGTAACCAAGGCCCATCGTCTGCCGCGCTTATTGACCATAACTCTAACACCTAACACTAAACCAACCGCAACCGTGGTTTTGTCTTTACTGGTCGGTTGCAGACTTACTAAGCGTCCAGTCGCATAATGCTTTATTTCACTTAAGAAACGATTGATGGGATGACCCGTTAAATATAAACCTAACGTTTCTTTCTCTGCATTAAGCCAAACTTCTTCAGCCCACATCGGCACATCTTTAAAGGCTTGTCGCGGCTCTGCTGACGTTTCATTAATTAAGCCAAATAAATCATTCTGTCCAACTGCCTGTGCTTTTGCATATTGGTCTGCAGCCTTTATGGCTTCAGGTAATGTTTCAAATAAAACAGCACGATGTGGTACTTCTTTACCGTTGATAATTTTTTTAGGCCCTAAACTGTCCATGGCCCCGGCTTTAACTAATTTTTCTAAAACACGTTTATTAATTTTTTTCAGATCGAGTCGCGCGCAAAAATCAAAAAGATCTGTAAATTCACCACCGGCTTCGCGTGCGGCAATAATGGCATCAATCGGACCTTCACCCACACCTTTTACTGCGCCAATACCGTAGACAATTTGATCTTGCTCGTTAACGGTAAATTTATATTGACCGGCATTAACATCAGGGGGTAGTAAATCTATACCCATATTGCCACATTCATCAACTAGGGTAACAATTTTATCGGTGTTGTCTATGTCGGCTGACATTACCGCAGCCATAAATGGCGCAGGGTAATGTGTTTTCATCCATAAGGTTTGATAAGAAACCAAGGCGTAAGCCGCTGAGTGCGATTTATTAAAACCATAACCCGCAAATTTCTCCACCAAATCGAAGATCTTCATCGCAAGTTCGCCGTCAACACCTCGGTTGATCGCGCCTTGCTCAAAGCCATCACGCTGTTTGGCCATTTCTTCAGGTTTTTTCTTACCCATAGCGCGGCGTAGCATATCCGCGCCACCTAACGAGTAACCCGCCAATACTTGCGCAATTTGCATAACCTGTTCTTGATATAAAATAATACCGTAAGTCGGTTCAAGAATAGGCTTTAAGTCAATATGTTGCCAAGTAGCATCCGGATAGCTTACTTCTTCACGACCATGCTTACGTTCAATAAAGTTATCAACCATGCCAGACTGCAATGGTCCTGGTCTAAAGAGCGCAACCAAGGCGATAATATCTTCAAAGCAGTCAGGCTTTAATTTTGCAATAAGTGATTTCATACCACTAGACTCGAGCTGAAACACTGCCGTTGTCTCAGATCTTAATAACACTTTAAAACTGGCTGGGTCTTCTAAATTAATGCGGGTAATATCAATAGGCGCTTTGCCTTGTTTTAACAATTTTGCATCAGCCATTTCGATAGCCCACTGCAAAATCGTTAACGTGCGAAGTCCCAAGAAATCAAACTTAACTAAACCGGCATCTTCAACATCATTTTTATCGAACTGAGTAACCGGGTTTTTACCCTCTTCGTCACAGTAAAGTGGCGCAAAGTCGGTAATGGTGGTTGGTGATATCACGACACCACCGGCATGTTTACCGGCATTTCGTGTTGTGCCTTCTAAAATACGGCACATATCAATTAAATCTTTGACTTCACTGTCTTGTGCGTAAGCTTCTGGCAACTTAGGCTCTTCTTCAAAGGCCTTGGCTAGTGTCATGCCTGGTGTTGGCGGTATAAGCTTAGAGATGCGGTCAACAAAACCATAAGGGTGACCGAGTACTCGTCCAACATCTCGAATAACCGCCTTGGCTGCCATGGTGCCAAAGGTAATAATTTGCGACACGGCATCACGGCCATATAGTTCAGCAACGTGATCAATAACTTCATCACGCCTGTCCATACAGAAATCGATATCAAAATCTGGCATAGAGACACGCTCAGGATTCAAAAAACGTTCAAAGAGCAAATCATATTCAAGGGGATCTAAGTCGGTAATTTTTTGGGCATAAGCGACCAACGAGCCGGCACCAGAACCACGGCCAGGACCCACAGGAATATTATTATCTTTACTCCACTGAATAAATTCCATCACGATTAAAAAATAACCGGGAAAGCCCATATTGTTAACCACTTTAAGTTCAATGGCTAAACGTTCGTCGTAGGGTTTACGCTTTTCAGCAAAATCTGCAGCGTCTTTATCAAATAAGGTCTCTAAGCGGTCTTGTAAACCTTCTTCAGAGACTTTAACCAAGTAATCTTCAATCGATAAACCTTCTGTTGGAAAGTCAGGGAGAACATATTCTCCAAGCCTAACCGTAACATTACAGCGTTTGGCGATTTCAACTGTATTCTCAATCGCTTCAGGGATGTCTGAAAATAACTCACACATTTCCTCTTCAGTTCGAAGGTACTGCTCTTTAGAATATTTTTTCGGGCGACGTTTATCGTTGAGGGTAAAACCATCATGTATGGCAACACGTATTTCATGGGCATCAAAGCGCTTAGGAGAAATAAACATCACTTCGTTCGTTGCTACCACAGGGAGCGAAGCTTTTTCTGCCAGCTCGACTGCCAAATGAATATAGTTTTCTTCGTTTTCTCTGTTGGTTCTGATCAGTTCAAGATAAAAGCAATCAGGAAAATAGCTTTGGTAAAAATCGACCATTTTATTGACTAGCTCGACATTTCCCTTAATCAGCGCTTTACCAATATCACCTTCGCGACCCGCCGACAATAAGATCAAACCTGGAGCATAGTCAATTAACCAATGCTTATCGATAACTGCCTTGCCTTGAACATGACCCCGAAGGTAGGCTTTAGAAATAAGTTCAGTGAGATTTTTGTAGCCAACATTATTTGTGGCTAAAACAACAATGCGGGAAAGTTCATTTTCTAATTCATCACTTTTAACCCAGAGATCGCAACCAATAATCGGTTTTATTCCCGCGCCATGAGCAGCATGATAATATTTAACCAGACCACAAAGGTTTGTTTGGTCGGTTAGTGCGATGGCGGGCATTCCCAAAGCTAAAGCTTTGGCGACAATAGGTTTTACTTTATTTAAACCATCACATAATGAATAGTCACTGTGCACTCGCAAATGAATAAATTTTGGTTGAGCTTTGACTGACACTAATTCGGGTGCACCAACTAATACTTGCTCTGACATTAACACTTCACCTGGGAGTCTTCTTGTTGAGTTTTTGTCGGTAAAACACCCTGCATAGCAATAACTTTTGCTACTGGCTTAAAGCTTGCTCGGTAGCAATCAAGTACACCGTGCTCTACTATTTTTTCTAAATGGGCTTTGGTTGGATAACCTTTATGTTTTGCAAAGCCATACTCGGGATGTAATTCATCTAAAGCGAGCATTTCATCATCACGAACGACTTTTGCAAGGATTGACGCCGCACTTATTTCACTGACCCGATCATCGCCTTTCACCACAGATTGGCTAGCAATGTTGCCATTCACCTGCATAAAAATAGGGCAACGATTACCATCAACTAAAACATAATCAGGTGTTACTGATAGATCTTGTACTGCTCGCTGCATCGCTAACATAGTGGCATGCAGAATATTTAAGGTATCTATTTCTTCGGGGCTTGCTCGTCCAACAGCCCAAGCAATAGCTTTTTCTTTTATTTCCACCGCAAGTAACTGACGCTTTTTATCTGATAGCTTTTTTGAATCCATCAAACCTTCAATAGGATTTTCGGGATCAAGAATAACCGCAGCAGTAACAACGTCACCCACCAAAGGTCCTCGCCCAACCTCATCGACTCCTGCGATACAGTAGGCAATGGGGTATTCAAAAGGTGGAAAAATCTTTTTAGCTTTTGCCACTTTCTTAATGGGTGTTAAACTGGTGTCGCTTACCGCTTCATTACTCATTTTGACATTAGATCCATGACAGCTTTCGCCGCTTCTTGACTGGCATTTTGTTTTAAAGCGAGATGAATTTTCATATATTCATCTTCAAGTGATGTTTGGTCTTGATATAAACGTTCTTTAACTAACGGCACAATGTTATCAACGCTAACTTTACCTTGCAGTAATTCAGGTACCAGTGTTTTTTTCGTCAATAAATTAGGTAATGAAAACCATTCTAATTTTACTAGACCTTTAAACATGTGATAAGTAAAAGCATTGAACTTATAGCAAATCACCATGGGGCGTTTAACTAATGCAGCTTCTAGGGTTACCGTACCAGAGGCCATGAGTAAACAATCACTGGCCGCCATTACTTGCTGGGTTTTATTAGTAATAATTGTTACCGCTAAATTTGGCGCTATTTTCTCTTTCAATTGGCTAAATTGTTTGGTTCTCTTATCACTGATCATCGGCACAACAAAATGTAATTGTGGGTCTTGTGCTAACAGTTCTACTGCAGACATTAAAAAAGGCTCGGTTAATCGAGATAACTCTCCACCACGACTACCGGGCATAAGTGCAAGTATTTTTTTATCAAGCGGTAAGTTAAGGGCTTGTCTCGCTTCACGCTTATCCGAGTAAAATGGAATATCGTCTGCTAGCGGATGGCCAACAAAAGTACAGGGCACTTCATATTTATCATAGAAATCTTTTTCAAAAGGCAATAACGACAGCACCATATCGGTAGCCGCTTCAATGGTAAAAATACGCTTTTCACGCCAAGCCCATACAGATGGGCTAACGTAATGAACTGTTTTAATACCCGCTTTCTTTAGTTGTCTTTCTAGGCGTAAATTAAAATCGGGTGCATCGATGCCAATAAACACGTCGGGTCTATCATTAATAAACTGAGCGGCTAAACAGTCTTTGACATGAAATAAGCGTTTGAGGCGTCCCAATACTTCAAAAATGCCCATCACGGAAAGCTCTTCCATTTCAAACAAACTTTCAAAACCCAGAGCTTGCATTTTTGGACCACCAATACCGATAAACTTGGCATTAGGGTAAACAGATATTAGAGAGCTCATAAGACCAGCGCCGAGCGTATCGCCAGAATGCTCGCCAACAACAAGCCCAAACACGGGCGGTTGTTGAGCAGTTGAACTATTTATAATGGGTGATGTTTGGAGAATAGCCTGTTTTTCTACTGTGTTTGTCATTAACCTTTACTCTATACTTTTAACAATCGTGTTTAGCGGGCAATGCCACGGCTAGAGTTTTTAATAAACTCAGCAAACAAGGTTAACTCTGGCATATCATCGGCTAATGCGGCAACTTTTTCTAAAGCTTCGTTAACGTTTAAACCTTTACGATAAACTTCTTTATAGGCTCGTTTAATCGTTAAAATAACCTCTTTGTCAAAACCTCGGCGTTTTAACCCTTCTGAGTTTAAACCAAAAGGAGAAGCCGGTTGACCAGACACCATCAAATAAGGCGGTATATCTTTTAAAATCAGCGAATTTGCCGCAACAAAGCTGTGTGCGCCAATATGACAAAACTGATGAACGCCTGTCATACCGCCTAAAATAGCGTAATCACCTACATGGACATGACCAGCAATAGAGGCATTATTTGCAAGAATACAGTGACTGCCAACGATACAATCATGGGCAACATGAGTATACGCCATAAACAAATTATTACTGCCTATTTGCGTTAGGCTATTATCTTGAATCGTGCCGCGATGGACCGTACAAGATTCACGAAAAACATTATTGTCGCCGATGATTAATTCGGTTAACTCGCCGGCATACTTCAGATCCTGACAATCTTCCCCAATACTGGCAAACTGAAAGAATTTGTTGCCTTCGCCAATTTTTGTTGGGCCTTTAATAACAACATGGGAATTAATCACACAGTTGTCGCCAATAACGACATCTTTAGAAATATAACTCCAAGGACCAATACTAACATTTTTGCCAATGCTAGCGCCTTCTTCGATAATCGCCTGTGGGTGAATTAAGCTCTGATTGTTGGAAGTCACCATTTACACCACTCTTCTTGCACACATAAGTTCAGCGCAGCAAACAACTTTACCTTCGACCCTAGCTTCGCCATAAAATTTCCACATACCGCGACGCTCTTTTAAGAACTCGACATGCAAATGCATAGTATCACCAGGCACAACAGACTTTTTAAATTTTGCCTTATCAATTGAAGCAAATAAGTACATTTCATTTTTATCTCTGCCATCTGTGCTTTTAAAGCCTAAAAGCCCGGTTGCTTGTGCTAAGGCTTCGAGGATCATCACACCAGGAAAAATAGGGAGATCAGGAAAATGACCATTAAACACAGGTTCATTAATGCTAACATTCTTAATAGCATGCAATGTTTTCATTGGCTGATAATCTAAAACGCGATCGACCAAAAGCATAGGGTAACGGTGTGGCAGTAATGCTTTGATTTCTGCAATTTCAATGGTGTTTTTTGGTAATTCCAACGGACTATTCCTTTTCAATAATATTGTTTAAGTGCTCGATGTCATGCTCTGCACTCTTAATGCGCTTAAGTATACTTTCTAATTTGCGAATTCTGGCATTATTTTTATTCCATTCTTTATTGGGTTGGCACGGCATGCCCGAAGAATAAACACCGGATTCATTAATATCTTTGGTCACCATGGTCATGCCGGTAAAAACACAACCATCACCAACTTCAATATGACCATTAATACCAACAAGGCCCGCTATCACACAATTCTTGCCAATAACGGTACTGCCTGCAATCACACTACAAGCTGCCATTGCAGTATTTTCACCAATGACAACATTGTGAGCAATTTGAATTTGATTATCTAAAATAACACCATCTTTAATTACTGTATTTTCTAGCGCGCCACGATCGACAGTCGTACTGGCACCAATTTCGACTTTGTTACCAATAATCACGCTTCCCAGCTGAGGTATTTTCAACCATTTACCTTGGTCATTTGCATAACCAAAGCCATCAGAGCCAATAACCGTATTCGCTTGAATTAAACAATCTTGACCAATTTCAACACGATGATAAATGCTAACATTTGACCATAATTTAGTATTAGCGCCGATTTTTGCTTGAACACCAATAAAACAGCCCGCGCCAATAGTAACATTATCACTTATAACTACGCCCTGCTCTATCACAGTATTAGCGCCGATGGCGACATTCTCACCTAAAGTAACATCCGCTGAAATTTGAGCCGAGGGATGAATACTGTTAGCCGGTTTTGGAGTAGTATCCAGTAATTGTGCGGTAAGTGCATAACCTAAATAGGGATTATTCATCACTAGCGCATGGGTATTACAGTCATTAAGGTGTTGAGAAGAAATAATAACCGCACCAGCTTTAGTATCAGCAAGCTGTTGGCTGTATTTTTTATTGGCTAAAAATGCAATTTGTTGTGCATCAGCGGTTGATAGTGTGGCAAGTGAATGAATAATATATGTTTCATCACCATGAACCTCAGCACCAATTTTTTCAGCTAGCTGTTTGAGAGTATAAGACATAAACACTTAATATTTTTATGGATGCTCAATGAGCATAACTGGAAAAGACGCTAAAACCAATATGATTTTATTAGGCTAGAAAAAAAACTTGCAACTAATATTATCAATAATAGTTGCAAGTTTTATAACGGTAAGGCTTCAATTAACCTTTTATCTTCTACTTAGCGGTAGACTTAGTTAAGTTTACTAACCTGTTCAACAACCTTATTAGTGATCATTGCATCTGGCTTAGCAAAAATAACGGCTTGCTGTTCTAAAATAAGGTCATATTTGTCTTTTGCAGCAATGCTGTCGATAGCTTGACGAACCAAGGCAATAATTTTGTTTGTTTCTTCGTTCTTACGTAAGCCTGTTGCTTGTTGGAACGCTTTACCTTTAGCTTGGTAATCTTGATATAATGTTGCGATTTGAGTATCAAGTTCTTCGATATCTTTAGCGCTCATTAATGAACCGTCACGCTGTTTCTTTTCTTGGTAATACTTAATGTCTTTTTCTAACTGAGCTAAAACAGCTTTATCATCTTTAAACTCAGCTTCTAAAACCTGCATTACTGCCGTTGTTTGTGGGATTTTACTCATCACTTCTTGGAAATTAACCACGGCGATTTTTTGATCAGCAGCCATTACTGAGCTTGCTAATAACAACGTTGACGCTACTGCAGAGCAAGTAACTGTTTTAATGAATTTTTTCAATTTTATCTCCAAAATATTATTACTTCACAACTTTGATATAAGTTGCATTAATTTTTATAATTGTCATGTAATAGCTATGGGGGCTAACTATAAGAATTAAACCCCCTTAGTAAATTTATACGCACTATGCCTGAAAGTTCTCTTTATTAAAATGTTTTACCTATATTAAAACTAAAGAACTCTTTATCATCGTCTTTTTCTGATTTTAGTGCTTTCGCGAAACTAAAGATCATTGGACCCATAGGAGATAACCATTGCACTGATAAACCGGCAGAGCTTCTATAACGGCCAACATCTGAATAATCATCAATTTTTTCAAATTCAGAAGTCACTAGATCGTTGTAGTCTTCTAATTTGAACTCCGTATCCCAAACATTACCCACATCGACAAAAAAGCTGGTGCGAACACTGTTCGAAAAACCTTCATCAAGTAAGGGGGTCGGTACAATAAGTTCGATACCCGCAACAACTATGGCATTACCACCAACGGAACGCTGTGAGACGTTAATAAAATCGTGATCTTGCCCTAAACAACAACTACTTCCGCCCTCGACCGGATCAGGGGTACCGGTGATTTGTGTTGGATAGCGAAATACCGCACGTGGGCCAACAATGTTATTTTCAAAACCACGTAACGTATCAGAACCACCCGCTCTAAAGTTTTCCCAGAAAGGCAATATCTGGTCATTACCATCTATGGTGCCATAACCATTACCGTAACCGGCGTTTAAACGTGCGAGCACTGTCCAACGTTGGTCTTGTGTTAATGGGAAGTACCATTTAGTGTCTAAATTAATTTTAAAATAATCAACATCTGAATTTGGCGTTGTCATTTTATAAGTCAAACTTTGACTTGAGCCGTCTGTTGGAAAGGTACCACGGTTCAATGTCGTGCGAGATATAGCCACCGACAAATCGAAACTTTCAAATTCTAAACCGCCATCTGGGTTATTAGGATCAGAATATATCTCGTAAAATTGTTGAATTTGTTCGTAAGTTTGTAAACGTGTAATACCGTTACTTTTGTAACCTACGCCAAAGTTTAAACGAACATATTCATTAATAGGAAAGCCTAAGTTCAGCCCGACACCATAAGTTCTATTATTGTATTCAACTAAGTTAGCATTACCCGCATTAAACTCGTTGTAATATATTTGTCCACCTAAAGAAACAGCATCGACAGTAAAGTATGGGTCGGTATAAGAAATACTCGCACTTTTCTGATAACTCATGGTATTAACATTAAATGCCAAGCGGTTACCCGTTCCTAAAAAGTTGTTTTGCTGTATACCCGCACTTAAACTTAAATTAGTCGTAGAACCATAACCAATGCCGGCAGTAAAAGACCCAGAAGGTTGCTCTTTAACCATAAAGTCAATATTAACTAAGTCATCATCACCTGGTAATTGTTTAGTTTCGTATTCAACATCTTCCAAGTAAGGTAAACGTTGTAGCCATGCTTTTGAACTTTCGGCAGCATTATTCGATAACCAAGCACCTTCCATTTGACGCATTTCACGGCGTAGTACTTTATCGGCAGTAACATTATTACCTGCGAAGTTAATGCGGTTAACGTAAACACGTTTGCCAGGGTCAATAGAAATAGTCAGTTTAACCGTTTTTTCTTCTTCATTAATTTCAGGAATAACGGTTACTTTAGGGTAAGCATAACCATAACGGCCAAGATAACGGCTGATAGTTTCTTCGGTATAAGTTACCTCTGCGCCGTTATAAAGTTTACCTGGACGTAATGGGTTAATAGCTCGGATCGTGCGTTCAAACCCAACCATATCACCAATAAAATCGATTTCACTGACTTTAAACTGTTCACCTTCAGTGATATTCAAAGCAATATAAACCGCTTTTTTATCAGGGGTCATTGACACCTGAGTAGAGTCTACTTTGTATTGCAGATAACCACGGTCTAAATAGTAACTTTTAATCGTTTCTATATCACCTTGTAAGGTTTGTTTTTGATAGCGGTCTTGCGCCATAAAATCCCACCAAGGAGAATCAAAGGTAAGTTCTATGCGTTCAAGAAGCTCAACATCAGAAAAAATTTCGTTACCAACGACGTTAATCTGCTCTATTGCTGCAGCATCACCCTCGGTGAAAACAAAATTTATGTCAACGCGGTTACGAGGCAAGTGAATAATTTCAGCTTTTACATCGGCATTATATTTACCAATACTGTGGTAAAAATCTTCCAAGCCAACCTCAATACCAGAAATTATAGTCATGTCGAGTGTTTCACCGACTCGAATATCACTGCCGTCAAGACTCTCAGTTAGTTGCTCTTCTTTTAAGTCTTTATTACCATCGAAGGTGATTTCACTGATCGTTGAACGCTCATGAACACGATAGATGACTCTATTACCTTCACGATAAACGACAACGTCATTGAAATGTCCTGACTTGTAGAGAGATTTTATCGACTGAGAAATACGGAATTCATTGAGCGTATCTCCCGTATTAAAAGGGATATGAGTCAAAGCAGCACCGAGTGCGACACGCTGTAACCCTTTTACTTCAATATCTTCTACTTGAAATTCTTCAGAGGCTTGTGCTGTTGTACCTAAGGCACCTAATAATACCGCAAGGGCAATTTTTTTAATTATCATAAATGCTAACTTTTATTACTTCTTTTGTTATAACCGCGAAAAATCGTTAAATAATGCGATACTCATTAAGCCTAAGAGGGCTAGTGTACCAAACTTAAAACCTATTTCTTGTATTTTTTCTGATACGGGTTTACCTGTGACAATTTCCACAAGGTAATAAAATAAATGCCCGCCATCAAGCACTGGTAAAGGTAATAAATTTATAATACCTAAGTTAATGCTAATTAAAGCCAGAAAACCTAAAAAATATACCAAACCATATTGTGCACTACTTCCTGCTCCTTGTGCGATAGAAATAGGCCCACTTAAGTTCTTAACAGAAATATCACCCGTCAAGAGCTTGCCTATCATGTCAAAACTCAATACTACTAAGTTCCAACTACGCTGTAAGCTTTGTCCTAAAGCATCAACAACGCCGTAACGTAACTCAAATAAATATTCTTTTGGGTAAGAGTCAGATTTTGGAACCACCCCCAAATAACCTATTTTCTTACCCGCACGTTCAATTAAAGCAGGTGTCACCACTATCTCTTGGTTTTCACCTAGTCTTTCGACGATTAAAATAACGTTTTGTTCCGGAAGTTGACTAATATTTTTTGAAAACATCGCCCAACTGCCATTAATACTTTCGTTATTGATGCTAATTAACTTGTCATCAACTTTTAGGCCGGCCTTATCTGCAACACTACCTTCTTCAATATAAGCTAGCTCAGCATAAACAGCCGCTCTATATGGAGCAATACCTAAACTACTAATGGCCGATTCTTTATCCGGTGAAAAAGACCAGTTAGCTGCATCCAAATAATAAGTTTTCGGCGAAACACTACCTTGTTCTTTTGTTTTTATAGTAAAAGCGCTCTCACCTATTTGCGAGACTAACGCTAGATTGACATCTTGCCAATCTAGGGTCTTTTGACCGGCAACTTCAATGATTTCACTGTTACTGGTAAGATTCGCCCGCTGCGCTATAGATTCTGGCATTATTTCACCAACAATCGGCTTTACACTCGGCACACCAATTAGAAACATCAGATAAAAAGCAAAAATAGCAAAAGCAAAGTTTGCTAGAGGCCCAGCAGCAATAATGGCTATACGCTGATAAACCGTTTTATTATTAAAGGTTTTATCGATATCTTCGGGCTTGACCTCATCAACGCGGCCATCAAGCATTTTAACGTAACCACCCAATGGTATTAAGGCGATAACAAACTCTGTACCTTCTTTATTAACTTTTCGCCATAATACTTTGCCAAAGCCAATTGAAAAACGTTCTACTTGTACGCCGTTTCTGCGAGCAACCCAATAATGGCCGTATTCATGCACCGTAATCAAAATACCTAAAGCGACAACAAAAGAGGCTAAATTCCAAAAAAAATCAAACAACTATAGATTACCTTTTTCGTTAACTGCATTAATAGCCACATCATCGACTACAAAGCAGCCACTGGCAATTAAATTACGTGAAAATTCTCTAGCACTTGCATCAAGCGCAACAACATCATCAATTGATGCCACCCTTTCTGAGACAAATTTATTCACAGAAGTTTCATTTATTTTTGCAATATCAGTAAATTTTATTTTTTCGTTCAAAAAAGCATCAACAGCAATTTCATTAGCGGCGTTTAAAGCTGTACATGCACCTTGGCCACTTTTACAAGCAGCTATGGCTAATTTTAAATTAGGATACTTTTGATAATCGACATCTTCAAATTCAAATGATGGTGTATTGAAAAAATCTAAGGGAGCGACACCTGAATCAATTCTCTGTGGATAAGCCAAGGCATGAGCAATGGGGGTGCGCATATCAGGATTACCCATTTGAGCTATCACGCTACCGTCTTTATATTGCACCATTGAATGAATGGTACTTTGCGGATGTAAGACAACGTGGATATCGTCAGGGTCGATATTAAACAACCATTTTGCTTCAATAAATTCTAGGCCTTTATTCATCATAGTCGCAGAGTCTACAGAAATTTTACGGCCCATTTCCCAATTAGGATGGGCACAAGCTTGTGCTGGGGTTACTTCTGCTAATTGTTCGACTGAAAAAGTTCTAAACGGACCACCTGAGCCGGTCAGTAATATTTTACTGACACCATTACTTGCTAAGTCGCATCGACCGGGCTTAGCTTGCACATTAGCGGGTAAGCACTGAAAAATAGCATTGTGTTCACTGTCTATCGGCAGTAATTCTGCACCATACTTTTCAACCGCATCTATAAACAAAGCGCCTGAAGTCACTAAAGCTTCTTTATTGGCTAACAGTACTCTTTTACCCGACTTAACTGCAGCCATAGTAGACAAAAGACCTGACGCTCCAACAATAGCAGCCATGACCGTATCTGAGGTATCAGCTTGAGCAATATCAATTAAGCCTTGTCCACCACTGAGTACTTGAATATTTTGTAAACCATTTTGGTCGAGTTTTACTTTTAAAGCTTGTGCGGCATGCTCGGCCACCATAACAACAGTGCTCGGCTTAAATTCCTGACACTGCGCCAACATTTCATCAACCCGAGTATTCGCTGATAAAGACTCAACAGAAAATAACGTGGGATGAAGCCTAACAACCTCTAAAGTGCTAACACCTATCGATCCTGTTGAACCTAAAATACAAAGTTTACGCATCGTTTATATCAACCTACTGCCAGCCTAATAAGGCATAACATAATGCATAAACTGGCGCAGTAGCGGTTAAACTATCAATTCTGTCCAAGATACCGCCATGACCAGGTAAAATTGCGCCACTGTCTTTTATACCTGCTTGGCGTTTAAACATACTTTCATTTAAATCACCTAGCACTGACACTGTCGTGATAATAGCGGTAACAATTAACGCTAAGGTAAATTGATGTTGCTGCCATCCAAGCGAGTAACCGGCAATACTAATAAAGATACAGGCACAAACAACACCACCAATAAAACCTTCGAGAGTTTTGCCTGGACTAACGTTAGGGAGAAGTTTATGTTTACCGATAGATTTACCGACAAAATAAGCACCAACATCAGCGCTCCACACCATTAAGAATAAAAACATAATCAGCTGAGCGCCATTATACGGATCTTGGTTGTAATCATTACTACGCAGCACCATAAAAGCGAGCCAAGTAGGAATAAGCGTTAACCAGCCAAATACACCACGAATCGAGCGATGGCTTGACCAAAACTTACTGTAGCGAGGATAAAGAAAGGTCAGCGTTGCTGATAGAATCCACCAAGCGACAGCAATCCATAATACCAGCGACACACCTGAATGAAGCTGTCCATCAATAGACCAGAGTTGTAACAATGGTAGTGCGTACCAAAGCGCTGATATTAGAATAATCGTCGCACAGACAAAAGCAAGTCGACGGCGCTTATTGGCAAAGCCCATTAAAGGCCCCCACTCCCATGCACCAATAGCCATAACAGCCATAAATAAAGCCGCAAATTGATCTAAAGGTAAATAGAAAATGGCGAAAATAGTTAAAGGCGCTAAGATAACAGCGGTAATAATACGTTGTTTTAACAAATGGAAACCCTTATAAATGCTATTTAATTTTATTGTTATTATTGTTTTTATTGTTTTTAATTTATAGTCTTAATTTTTTATTTGTTCACCTGTTTGGCCAAAACGTCGTTCTCTTTGGTCAAAGCATCCCATTGCGTTAATGAGCGCTTGTTCATCAAAATCAGGCCATAATGTTTCTGTAAAATAAAATTCTGCGTAAGCTGCTTGCCATAATAAAAAATTACTTATGCGAAAATCACCACCGGTACGAATAAGTAAATCAAGTTCAGGTAGGTTAGCTAAGCAAGTATATTGATGGAGTGTTTCTTCGGTTATATCATCAACAGACATGGTGTTATTGGATACTTTTTCAGCTAAAACTTTAGCGGCATTAGCGATGTCCCAACGTCCGCCATAGTTAGCTGCAATAGACAATACCATACCTTTATTGTTTGCGGTTAAATCTTCTGAAACTTTTATTTTTTTCTGTAACGTTTCTGAAAAACGTGAAACATCGCCAATCACTTGGAAGCGCACATCATTTTTATGAAGCTTCTTCACTTCTCGTGTTAGCACAAACATGAATAAATCCATCAATACGCTAACTTCTTGTTCTGGACGCTGCCAATTTTCACTACTAAAGGCAAAAAGTGTTAATGCTTTCACTCCGTATTTTATTGCAGTACTCACTGATGTCCGAACCGATTCAACACCTGATTTATGACCTGCAACTCGTGTTTTTCCACGTTGTTGCGCCCAACGTCCATTACCATCCATTATAATGGCAACGTGTTGCGGTACTTTTATTAAAGTATCTGTTATTGCTTCAGTCATAATCGTTCCGTCATGCTAATCAAGCTAGATTCAAATTTTCTGTAAAAAAAACCGTAGTGATCATTTAATAACTACGGTTTATATTATCGGTTAAAGAAGTTATATTTCCATTAACTCTTTTTCTTTAATAGATAAGATATCATCAACCTGTTTTACATACGTATCGGTTAATTTTTGAATATCATCTTCAGACTGATGCATTTCATCATCATTGATTTCTTTTTCTTTATTTAATGATTTTACATCTGAATTAGCATCGCGGCGGATATTACGAATAGCTACCTTGCCATTTTCAGCTTCATTTTTAACCACTTTAACAAGATCTTTACGACGTTCTTCTGTTAAAGGTGGTAAAGGAATACGAATAAGTGTTCCTTGAGATGATGGGTTCAAGCCCAAATCAGATTTCAAAATTGCTTTTTCAACTGCACCGATCATGCCTTTATCAAAGACAGTAATCGCTAAAGTACGGGCATCAGGCGTAGCAATGTTGCCCACTTGACTTAATGGTGTTTCCATACCGTAATAATCAACAACAATATTATCAAGTAAAGAACGATGTGCTCGCCCCGTTCTTACTTTGTTTAAATTGCTTTTTAATGATTCGATACTTTTACTCATACGGTCTTGAGCATCTTGTTTTATTTCATTTATCACGTTGAATTTCCTTTAAATCAAAAATTAAACTAAATTTTCTGAATGGTCGATAGTTGTACCTTCATTACCGCCCATTACCACTGCTTTTAGTGCACCTGGCTTATTCATATTAAAAACACGAATAGTCATATTGTGATCACGCGCGAGCGTAAATGCGGCTAAATCCATTACTTTGAGTTCTTTTTCTAATACTTCGTTATAACTTAATTGGCTATATAAGGTAGCATCAGGGTTTTTAACAGGGTCATCTGAGTAGATGCCATCTACCTTAGTCGCTTTTAAAACCACATCAGCTTCAATCTCAATGCCGCGTAAACAGGCTGCTGAATCTGTGGTAAAGAAAGGATTACCGGTACCGGCACTGAAAATAACAACACGGCCAGATTTTAATAAACTGATGCCTTCAGCCCAGTTATAACGGTCACAAACACCTGCCAAGTCAATAGCAGACATTAATTTAGCATTAACAAAAGCACGATGTAAGGCATCACGCATCGCGAGGCCGTTCATTACGGTTGCTAACATACCCATTTGGTCACCAACAACGCGGTTCATTCCTGCTTCTGCAAGACCAGCGCCACGGAACAAATTACCGCCGCCAATAACTAACCCCACTTGAATGCCCATTTCAATCAGTTCTTTAATTTCTTGAGCCATACGATCCAAAACTTTAGGGTCGATACCGAAACCCTCTTCACCCATTAAGGCTTCACCACTAAGTTTTAATAAAATTCGACGATATATTGGTTTTGGACTGATGCTCATAAAAAACATTCCTGTATTTTGTCTATAAATAGGCGAAAAAAATAGCCGTGATCAATTTGACCGCGGCTATTTTAATACGTTTAGCTGACTATCGAAAGTCTAAACTGAAAAAAGAACTGTTTTACTGAATTAAATGCTTAAAAATTAAGCTTTTGATGCAGCAATTTGTGCTTCAACTTCAGCAGCAAAATCTTCTTCTTTCTTAGCAATGCCTTCACCAACTTCTAAACGAACAAAGTTAGAAACCGTAATGCCTTTCTCTTTAAGAACAACACCAACAGTTTTCTTAGGTTCCATGATGAATGCTTGACCTGTCAAAGAAATTTCACCGGTAAATTTCTTCATACGACCTATGATGATCTTTTCAAGTAATTCAACAGGTTTTTTCTTTTTATCATCAAGAGCATCGTTTTCAGCTTTTAAGATATCTAGTTGAATACGCTGTTCATTTTCTACAACACTATCAGCAACATCTTCAGGTGTTAAAAATTCAGGCTTACTTGCAGCAACGTGCATAGCAATGTGCTTTAATGATTCAGCATCGCCTTTACCAGCAACAACAACACCAATACTAGCGCCATGGCTGTATGAAGCTAATGCAGCACCTTCAACGTATGAAACGCGACGGATATTGATGTTTTCACCAATTTTAGTCACAAGCGTAATACGCTTTTCTTCAAATTGAGCTTGTAACTCTTCGATTGTCGCTTTTGATGCTAAAGCAGCGTCTGCAACTTCGTTAGCAAAACCTAAGAAGTTAGAATCTTTTGCAACAAAATCAGTCTGACAGTTAACTTCAAGAAGTGCAGCAACGCCATCAGCGCTTTTAATTAAAATAGCACCCTCAGCAGCGATGTTACCGGCTTTTTTAGCCGCTTTTGCTTGACCGTTCTTACGCATATTTTCAATCGCAAGTTCCATGTCGCCTTCAGCTTCTTGTAAAGCTTTTTTACAATCCATCATGCCCGCAGCTGTGCGTTCACGAAGTTCTTTTACCATTGCAGCAGTAATTACCATGAGAGAATTCCTCAAATTTTGTTATCCCCTAAACTATTTAAAGCCGGGCATAAATATTAATATGTTGCCACAAGCGCAAACACGCTTGTGGCAATAGCAAAAAAGATTATGAAAAACTGAAATTATTCAGCTTCTACAAAACCGTCTTTTTCAGCTTGAACAACAATGTTCTTTTCACGACCAGCTAAAACTGCGTTAGCAGCAGAATCAGTGTATAAAGTCACAGCGCGAATTGCATCGTCGTTACCCGGGATAATGAAATCAATGTTATCTGGGTTTGAGTTTGTATCAACTACAGATATTACTGGAATACCTAAGTTTTTAGCTTCTTTGATAGAAATGTGTTCGTGATCAGCATCAATGATGAATAAAACGTCAGGTAAACCACCCATGTTTTTGATTCCACCAAGACTTTTGTCAAGTTTTTCCATTTCACGTGTACGCATTAAAGCTTCTTTTTTAGTAAGAGCTTCAAAAGTACCGTCAGAGCTTTGTGCTTCAAGATCTTTTAAACGCTTAATTGATTGACGAACTGTTTTCCAGTTAGTCAACATACCACCTAACCAACGGTGATTAACGTAAAACTGATCACATTTAATAGCAGCATCTTTAATTGCATCGCTTGCAGCGCGCTTAGTACCAACAAATAAAACTTTACCTTTTTTCGCAGAAACACCTGATAAGAAAGCAAGGGCCTCATTGAACATAGGAACAGTTTGTTCAAGGTTGATGATATGAACTTTATCGCGTGAACCAAAAATGTAAGTTTTCATTTTTGGGTTCCAGTAACGGGTTTTGTGACCGAAATGAACACCTGCTTTAAGCATATCGCGCATAGAAACGTTTGGCATGATTTTTCCTTTATTTGGTTTAGGGGGTTAAGCGTTCATACATTCAAATATACCTGACTCTTTATTGTTCGATTATTTGCTTATAATTAAGACAAATTCAAACTGAGCACCCCGACATATTCTTAATAAATGTATGTGAATTTATAATAAGTATTATTATTTTTAATAATACAAGTTTAAAAGCTAAACACTATCGATAACAACAAGTTAGTAATCGGATAACCGAAAACACTGAGTAATACTTAGATAAAATCTAAATATCTATGCTATTAAATCGACAAATTTAACGGCGCACTTTATACCATATTAATTTACCAAAGGCTAGAAATTAACAATTAAAGGTCAATATTCCTTAATTAATATAGTAATAATATTACTGGGATAATTTTACTGTACGCGCTAAAATTAGTGGTTCTATATTTTTATTAAATTTTGACTTAACACTACGGCGATATATGACCATGTCTACTGAACTCTTTTTTATTTATGACACACACTGCCCTTGGAGCTTTGCAACAACTTCTTTAGTTAAAGAAATCGCTGATGCTTATCCAAATATCACTTTAAATTTATGGCACAGTGCTCACTATGAAGGAGATGAGAAAGTCAGCCGAAAAACTATTGATGCCGTTGAAGATGACGCTAACATTGAATTTAGTCACGAATATGTCAAAACTCTTAATGTAGAGAAAGACTCAACATTAAGTGCTAATTTAATTGGATGGGTTAGTCAAAAAGTGCCTCACTTAACCTTAGAGCTTATTGAAGCTATCCAAAAACAGCATTTTGTACAAGGTACAGCGTTTACGCACGAAAGTGATTTTCAGCCTATCATTGATGAACTTAAGCTATCACCGCCTGCAAAAGTATTTAAGGAAGGTAAAATAGCCAAGGAAGCCGAATTTGTTTTACAAGAAATTTATGATTTTCAAGAGTATATTGGTACAAAAGCGATCCCCGCCCTATTAATTGCTCATAATGAAAATCTAACCTTACTAAACCATAACTTATATTTGCAAAACCCGAGTGCAATAATAGAAGCTGTTGAGCTTGAACTTGCAAAAAACTAGACCGATAGACAATAACGACACTTTTAGGCAAAATAACAACCGTAGCCTTTACACTAAACAGACAATAGAGGAATAAATGGGTATTACAATTAAAACTCAGCAAGAAATAGAAAAAATGCGTATCGCAGGAAAACTTGCCGCCGACGTATTAGAGATGATCACACCTTATGTAAAAGCGGGTGTGACAACCAATGAGTTAAATACCCTATGCGCTGACTATACTGACAAAGTGCAAGATGCCATTTCAGCGCCATTAAATTATCATAGCTTTCCTAAATCAATTTGTACCTCAGTTAATCACGTGGTGTGTCATGGTATTCCTAACGATGTACCACTAGTTGATGGTGACATTGTTAATATGGACATTACTGTTATTAAAGATGGCTATCACGGTGATACCAGTAAAATGTTTCTTATTGGCGAAGTAAGTCTTGAAGACAATCGTTTATGTCGTATCACCAGAGAAGCTTTGTATGTGGGATTGAAAAAAGTAAAACCTGGCAACACCTTTGGTGAGATTGGCACTGCTATTCAAAAGTTTTTAAAAAAATCAGGTCGTTACTCTATTGTAAAAGAATATTGTGGCCATGGTATTGGCAGCGTTTTTCATGAAGAACCACAGATCGTTCATTATAAAAATACCGACAAAGAAAAAATGCTTGAAGGTATGTGTTTTACTATCGAACCTATGGTTAACCTTGGTCGTGCTAATACACTACTAGATAAAGAAGATAATTGGACCGTTTACACCTTAGACGGCAAAAAGTCGGCACAATGGGAACATACACTTGTTGTTACTCGCACAGGCTGTGAAATTTTAACATTGCATAGCGATGATACGATTCCAAGACATCTGCATAACTAGTTTTGTTACTGGTTTTGTTAACAAAGTATAAGTTAGCGATAGTCGTTATTTGCTTTTTAATGGCTAAATAAAGCATGATGTCTATCGCCTTAACTTATTGAGTAAAATATTCAGCTATGCAAACTCTTTTTCCGATAGAATATAGTACCCCATTAGCCGTTAGCTCCCCTTTTATTTCTACTCAAGATATTTGTCAACTTAGCCGTGATTTTCAGCAATGGCAAAAAGATAAATTTCCTTATGTAGAGGTATCCATATTAGTGTCAACGCGTTCAGAGTTTGTCGACAAAATTCTCCATAAACTTTGGTGCCAGCACAATTTAGATGAAGATCAAATTAGCTTACTTGCTGTTGGTGGTTATGGTCGAGGTGAATTACATCCTTATTCTGATGTCGATATATTATTACTGACTAAAGAAAAGATCAGTGATGCCTTATCCGAAAAAATATCCGCTTTTATTACGCAGCTATGGGATGTAAAGCTCGATATTGGTCACAGTGTCCGCAGTGTTAAAGAATGTGTAAAGCAAGCAAAAAGCGACGTTACCATAGCGACAAACCTGATGGAAATGCGCCAAATTTGTGGCAATGAAGCCCTCACACAAAATTTATATCCGTTATTGGCAAAAGATGGCTTTTGGACCTCAAAAAAATTCTTCTTGGCCAAACGCGAAGAACAATATGAACGCCACCAACAATACCATGGTGCATCTTATACGCTAGAGCCGAATTTAAAAGCTAATCCGGGTGGCCTGCGAGATATCCAAACCATCGCTTGGGTTGCCAAACGACATTTTGTTGCCGACTCACTGGAAGAACTTGTTGCTCATCATTATTTAACACAAAACGAATTTTTTGAATTATTAGAGTGTCAAGACTATCTATGGCGAATGCGTGCCGCTTTGCACATTATTGCGGGTCGCAATGAAAACCGTTTACTTTTTGACTACCAAGGCGAAGTTGCCAGTTTAATGGGCTTTGGTGATGAAGGTAAATTTGCTATTGAACGCATGATGAAGCGATTTTTTCGTATTATTGGCCGTGTTGCTGAACTTAATAAGATGCTGTTACAGCATTTTGAATATGCCATTATCAAAAAGAATCATCCAGTTGAAAAGATCCCCCTGACTAAAGATTTCATTATTATTGATGGCCAAATAAATGCAGTAAACGACAGAGTTTTTATGAGTTCAGTAAAAATTATGGAACTGTTTTTACTGGTTGCTCAAAATGAAAATATTACCGATTTACACCCTCAGACACTCAGATTATTAAGAAATGCCCGCAGACGTTTAATTTCAGGGTTAATGGATTACGCCGAATGTCGACGAATCTTCATCGAAATAATGAAGCATCCTAATGGCTTAGGCTTAACCTTTAGCTTAATGCATCGCCATTCAATTATTGCTGCTTATTTACCGCAATGGCGAAGTATTGTCGGACAGATGCAGTTTGATTTATTTCATGCATACTCTGTTGATGAACATAGCTACCGATTAATTAAAAATATTTATCGTTTTAGCCAACCTCAACACGACAATGATTATCCGCTTTGTAGCAAGATAATGCAGCGTATTCGTAAGCCAGAAGTCTTATATATTGCTGGCATTTTTCACGATATTGCGAAAGGTCGTGGTGGCGACCATGCAAAATTAGGTGCCGTTGATGCGTTAGAATTTAGCAAGGTTCACCCGATAAGTGATCACGATGGTCGCATGATTGCCTGGTTGGTCAAAAACCATTTAGTCATGTCGGTAACCGCACAACGTCGAGATATTGCTGATGAAGAAGTGATCAGAACTTTTGCTGCTATTGTCAGGGATGAAGCTCACTTAGATTATCTCTATTGTTTAACTGTTGCTGATATGCGCGCAACCAATGAAAGCTTATGGAATAGCTGGAAAGCAAATTTACTACAAGAGCTTTATTTTAATACCAAAAGAGCCTTTCGACGCGGACTCGAAAAACAAGTTGATTTACGTGCAAAAACACGAGAGAACCAAGAAAAAGCACTTGAACTGCTCAAAGATTACGAGTGCGATGCTAATCAAATTAGAACCTTTTGGAAAAAGCTTAAAGCCGAATACTTTTTACGTTATTCACCGGTACAAATTGCTTGGCATAGCCGTCATATAATAAAACATAGTATCGTAAAACCTTTAGTGTTGATCAGTCCTAAACCTTATCGAGGCGGTACTGAAATATTTATTTATACCAAAGCCTCTGCAAATATTTTCGCAAAAATGGTGACCTTACTCGACGCGCAGCGTTTATCGATTCATGATGCTAAAATTATTAGCAGTAAGAAAGGTTATACCTTAAATACCTTTGTGGTATTAGATCAAAAAAATAGAGCGATAACGGACAGCAGTCGGGCATTAGATATAGCCAACAAACTCACTAAATCATTAATGAAGCCACTGCCAAAAGTAAAAAACAAACCTGCTCCTACCTATATTGATAACTTTAAAGTTCCCACTAAAGTGAGCTTTATTGAAACAGCAACCGATAAAACTACGGTATTAGAAATAATTGCGCTTGATCAACCTGGCCTATTAGCTAAATTTGCGAAAATTTTTCAAGAAAACAAACTAAATATTCACTCAGCAAAAATTACGACTTTTGGTGAAAAGATAGATGATGTTTTTACAGTTTCAAACAGTGATAATTTAGCGTTAACACAAGAACAACAGCAACAACTTTCAGCGATGCTATGTGAAAAACAACATAGCATTTAACACTTTAGACCATAAATTTAAAAGAATAGGAATTACCATGTCAAACTTACAAAGCACCATAGAACAAGCTTTTGAAGATCGAATGAACATCACGCCAAAAACTGTTTCAATTGAAGTAAAGCAGGCGGTATTAAACGCATTAGCCGCCTTAAATGATGGTTCAGCACGTGTTGCAGAAAAAGTAGCTGGTGAATGGGTTGTTCATCAGTGGCTAAAAAAAGCAGTTTTACTCTCTTTTAGAATTTGGGACAACGCAGTCATCGACGGCGCCGAAAGTACCTTTTTTGATAAAGTTCCGATGAAATATACTGATTACACACAAGCAGACTTTGAGGCTGACGGTGTTCGTGTCGTTCCTGGCGCATCTGTGCGCACGGGTAGTTTCATTGGTAAGAATGTAGTGGTTATGCCAAGCTTTGTTAATATCGGCGCTTATGTTGATGAAGGCTGTATGGTTGATGCATGGGCAACTGTCGGTTCATGTGCTCAAATTGGTAAGAATGTACACTTATCTGGTGGTGTTGGTATCGGTGGCGTATTAGAGCCTTTACAAGCGGGACCAACTATTATTGAAGATAATTGCTTTATTGGTGCACGATCAGAAATTGTTGAAGGTGTGGTTGTTGAAGAAGGCGCTGTAATCTCTATGGGCGTTTACATTGGTCAAAGTACTCGCATTTTTGACCGTGAAACAGGTGAAATACATTACGGACGTGTGCCAGCGGGCTCGGTAGTCGTACCAGGCAACTTACCTTCTAAGTGTGGTACCTACAGTTTATACGCAGCGATAATTGTGAAAAAAGTGGATGCTAAAACACGCGCAAAAGTTGGTATTAATGCTTTACTTCGTTCGGTATCAGAAGAATAAAGCGATAAATTCTTTGTAAAAATAGCGGTGAATTTATCACCGCTATTTTTTTGACAGCTGAACAGTCTTTGCTATAGCTTGGCTGTCAAAGTTAATGATCTTTACAAAAACATCTGCTTTCATTAAATAAAAAAATTAAAAATTCTTTATAAATAACAGTTAATTAATTATCCTCACTTCATTTAGCTCAACTGATTTAACAATCAATAAAACACTTGGCATACCATTTGCCATCTAGAGGTATCACTTGTTTTATTATTGACTGATCATGAAAAATATTTTAACTTTGCTTGTTGTTCTTAGCACTTTATTACTGACGGCTTGTCGCTCGACCCCACAAGTAACAATAGAAAAAAAACCATTGCTCTCTGACCATCATTTGATGATGTCATTGCTTCATCGTCCAGTAACGGAAGATCAGCAAATGATGTTAGCATTTGCTCAGCAACGCGAACGTTATAGTAATGATATTTTTGTTAATACTGTCAATATTAAAGGGCCAAAAATTAGCGACGATAATAACCAACGAACCACACATGTTTATGCTGCTTTAATTGCTAGAGATATAAATTCTATTCGTATTATTACCGCTGAATAAGCTAATGTAATGATTACGTTAAGGTCTTTATTATTTTAGTCTCCCAAGATAGTTCATCAAAAACCTCTAGCCATTGCTGATCAAATTCAGCTTCAATTGTCAGCTGTACGTTGGTAATAGGGTGAATAAATGCCACTTTTTTAGCGATTAACATCAGCCGTTTAAAGCCAAAATGTTCAATAAAAAATGGATTTTGTTTATTATCCCCATAATTAATATCACCTAAAATAGGATGGCGTAAATGCGCTAAATGACGGCGAATTTGATGTCTTCTTCCCGTGGTAGGCAATAATTTAATTAATGAATAACGCACACTATCAAATTTACCGACCTTAATAGGTAAACTTGCAGTTAATAAAGACTCGTAGTGAGTAACAGCATCTTGCGGTGCTTTATCAAGGCTAACATTTTTATCACCTAATTTATCGAGCTTCTCTTTAAGGGGATAATCTATTTCCCCTGCCCCCAGTAAATGACCCCGCGTCAAAGCAAAGTATGTTTTTTGAATTTTTTTATCAATAAACACTTGCCCCATTAATCGTGCTACTTCTTCGTTTAAACCAAATAATAAAACACCTGATGTCGGGCGATCTAATCGGTGAAGGGGATAAACATATTTACCCACTTGGTCACGCACCAATTGTAAGGCAAAATATATTTCATCTTTATCCATATAACTTCTATGAACAAAAAGTCCTGCTGGTTTGTCAACAGCAACAATGTAATCATCTTGATATAATATCGTTAAGATGGGTTTTTCATCAAAAGGCATGATTATCTCTAGGTTTCTTATCTGCTATGCAAAAAGCAAATAGTATTGATCTATTATTATCTCTATAATGCCAACATTATTCGATTATTATTTTATTTATTATTTAAGCTATGAATACTATTTCTTCTATTTCTGAATTATTAAAGCTTTCTGGCTCTCAATATCGGGTATTTGATATTGGCCGAAAAATAGATAAATTATCAAAAGATAGTTTTACTAAAATTGAAGCAAACCAGATCCCTTATCCATTTCCTTCTCAAGGCCATGCCTTTATAGCGTTGGCTTTTTGGCAAAAGCAAAACACTTCGCCATATTTATGGTTTGTAAAGATACCTCTTGATGAGCGTGGTTTACTTAACTTAGCCGCAAGGGATCATTTTATTGCTATTATTATTGAAGCATTAGGCGCTGAACTTAGTACGGTGCCAAATGAGCAACAAGAAGCCTTACTTAAAAGTAATCCTTATCATTTTACTCCGCCACAATACAAACTAGCCTATATGAACAGTTTAATTTCGCTGGAAACAAAAAATAATAGTAGCCAGTATTTTTCTGGCGCATTAAGTTATTTATCGGGCGAAAAATCTTGGCAGGATTACCACAGCGTAGGCGTGCAAGGCTTAAATGATTTTGTCGTACGTTTATCTGCTAAAGAAATACAAAAAATAATAGTTAACGCTCTCACTGAATTACCTTCGCCGGTTCTTAAGCCATTATGTTCAGCATTAGAAAATGTTAAGTTATCAGTAGATATTATTGATAGACTCATTGCAGAATTTAAGCAGCGTGAGAGTGCAACAGATGAAGACAGTAGCGCTGAGCTGAGTTTTTTATTACGAAGTTTATCATCAAGTTGTGAACACCCTCATGTGGTAGTATTTATTAATACCCTAATTAAGCAAGCGTCGCCTGCACAAGGTATGTCTGAAGAAATAGCGATAGTGATTGCAGGGAGATGCTGGCAAGTTTTCACCAGTGAATCGCAAATCATGTCTTTTTTGGAGTTATTAGTTACTCAGCATGATATTGCCGTCTTCCAAGCTATTTTTAAAGATTTAGTGGCTATTCCTACTTTACGGCCATTAATATTTCAATGTATGAGAGCGCCAAACCGTAGCGATGAGTTAAGTAAAGCTATTGGTAT
The DNA here is from genome assembly GCF_014076785.1 of Colwellia sp. MB3u-55. Lineage (NCBI taxonomy): Bacteria > Pseudomonadati > Pseudomonadota > Gammaproteobacteria > Alteromonadales > Colwelliaceae > Colwellia > Colwellia sp. MB3u-55. Next base: position 161,563 of record NZ_JACGUS010000115.1, on the reverse strand, counting down.
GTTATTTCAACGCTAATGATAGAGAGCTAGAATGGAAAATATTTATTTATTACTGATTGTCTGTTTATTTTTGTGGTACTTCATTTACCTTAGAAAAGTTTCAGAATTCGCTTTACGCCACATAACAGCATATTGTGAAAAAGATGGTTTGCAGTTTATTTCGCTTTCGCGGCGGTCAAGTCGCTTAACCTTTAGTAAAGCTTTAGGACCCCATTGGATCAGTATTTTTGATTTTGAGTTCAGTGGTGACGGTGAGTCAAGTTATCAAGGTCAAGCAACATTAAAGGGTTACAAATTAGAAAACACCCATGTTCCCATGTACAAAATATAAGTATCTACCAACGAGTGACCTAGCGACTAAAAGCTAAATAAAAAATACAGACCGTTATTGGCCGCTCGGTAACTGCTCCTGCGTTACCCTGCATCCATTCATCTATGCAACCACGTAATAATGAACTCTTGACAAACTTGGTTAATTAAACTAAAGACTGCATCCAAAGCTTATTCAGATCTTCATGTGTGCGAGCACGACTATCGTTAGTAGACATATCTTCCGCTAACTGAGAATTATCATTTTCAGCTAATAATAATTTTTTTCTAGTGATTCAATACGATTTTTTAATGGGTTGTTCTCAATTTTCAAACGAAAGATTTCTTCTTTGTTTTTTGCACCAAAAATCATTTTAGTTTGCTACCTTTAATATCAAGTTTTATATAATTAATATATATTAAAAAACTGCCATGACTAGCGTTTTTAATATCTTTTCATAAAATATGTTCAAAACAAAAATCATATAAAGTTAGTTCACCCATTGGAAGTACACTAATGAATATACAAGCAAGCGTAGTTATTACCTTTTTAATTTTAATGTTCACTTTATCTGGTTTTAGCCAAGCTAATGACGTTAGTGATAAGCTCTCAGCCAAAAATGCTACACAATATAGCCAGCAATTTATTATTGGTGGGCAACCCAGCGAGAGTGACCTCATTATGCTGTCAAAAAGCGGTATTAAAACAGTAATAAATTTACGGGGTACTGGTGAATTTGACGATTTTGACGAACAAGCTAAAGTAGAAGCCTTAGGCATGAATTATATTGCCATACCTATTAGTGGTGCCAGTGATATCAATAAAGAAAATCTCACATTATTTACTGCTGCCATTACAAATAAAGAACAAGCTTTTGTTCATTGTGCCAGCGGTAACCGTGTTGGTGCTATGTTCGCATTAGATGCGCACTTCAATCACAATAAAAGTATTGATGAGGCGATTGTTACAGGAAAAAAAGCGGGGTTAACTAGTTTAGAAGCTACCGTTAAAAAAGTGCTAAAGACGCAATAATGTTAACAATCTAGCTGTCTTTATGTCGTAAAGGCTCAAGAAATACTGAGCCTCTACTCTTTGTCAGTTACAGCTAACTAAGATGTTCTATTATAAAAATTTTTAATAACTACCGGTAGTTATGAGTAGAAACTTACAAAATATCAATTTGTACTCATTTTACCTATAGCTTTACCCACTAATATTAACAACCACTCGACCACGCACTTTGCCTGCCATTAAATCACTGGCCACATCGACAGCTTCTACCAAGGTGATGTCGGTAGAAATATCTTCAAAAACATTAGGGTCTAAAATATCAGCAAGTCGTTGCCATGCTTCAATCCTGTCTGCGAGTGGGCGCATTACACTATCAATACCCGCTAAGGTTATGCCACGTAAGATAAAAGGAGCAACAGAGGCAGGAAAATCCATGCCTTGCGCTAAACCACAGGCTGCAACAGTGCCACCATATTTCATACTCGCACAAACATTCGCTAACGTATGACTACCTACAGAGTCAATTGCGCCGGCCCAACGTTCTTTGGTCATTGGGCGACCAGGTTGCGATAACGTTTCACGGTCGATAACGGCTGACGCGCCTAGTTTTTCTAGATATTTAACTTGATCAACGCGGCCTGTTGAAGCAACAACTGTATAGCCTAATTTCGCTAGGATTGCGATTGAAAAACTGCCAACGCCACCGTTTGCCCCGGTTACTAAAATTTCTCCTTTATCTGGAGTGACGCCATTTTTTTCAAGTGCTATTACACAAAGCATCGCGGTATAACCTGCCGTACCAATAGCCATGGCTTGGCGTGGTGAAAATGCTTTTGGCAATGGGATCAACCATTCACTTTTTAATCGCGCTTTTTCAGCTAAACCGCCACAGTGCACTTCACCGACACCAAAACCATTGAGCAGTACACTATCGCCAACCTCAAACTTATCACTCTCACTGTGTTCAACCGTTCCGACTAAATCGATACCGGGAACCATAGGGAATTGTCTAACGACCGGACCTTTACCCGTGATGGCCAAAGCATCTTTGTAATTAAGCGTGCTATGGGAAACTTTAACGGTAACATCACCTTCTGGCAGTAAGTTGTCGTCAATATCTTTAACTGCCGCGCGGTAACCTTGGTCGTCTTTTTCAATTAAAATGCCTTTAAACATCTGCTATTCCTTATTTAGACCGATCGTCTATAAATGATGAAAAAATTATCGGGGTAAACCGACTATGTAAAAATTCAGGTAATTATCTAAGGGTGAAGTATTTTGAACTAGCTTTGCTCTACTAACCGCGCCTTCCCAACCCATCCAAAAGTATTCAGCCAGTCGTTCGCAATCTGCGCTTGGTGAAATTTGACCTTGCTTTTGTGCTGCTCTGAGACATGTAGCTAAGCGATGCTGCCAACAAAGGAATATATCAATCAATTGCTGTCTAAAACTTTCAGGAAGTAAATCAATTTCTTGGCCTAGATTGCCGATTAAACAACCACGCTTAAATTGATAGCGGACCATGCCTACTTTGGCACTTTCAACGAAATGACTAATGCGTGTTAAAGGAGGAAAGGCTTCATCCAACAAACATGCATCTAACTTGTTAGCAAAATAATTGGCGTAGTTTTCAATGACCGCCTGGCCAAAAGCTTCTTTACTGGCAAAATAATGATAAAAAGATCCTTTAGGTACAGCCACTTTCTTTAAGATCTGATCAATTCCTGAGGAGGCAAAGCCATTTTTAGTGAGTTGTTCTAGACCACTGCGAATTAACTCCGCTTTGGTATCTTGATTTTCACGCGCTATTTTGGGCGGTCTACCGCGACGTGCTTGAATTGCTGGAATATTCATTTTTGTATAATAGACCGATCGTCTAGTTAATGCGAATATTATTATTATAACTGGTGTTTTATTTACATTTTGCTATGTTTCTATCGCTAAATCATTGACTACTAGGTCGAGTAATTCCATAAGTTGGCTGACTTGTGTGCTGTTAATATGGGTAAATTTACAGCTAATTGTATTAGGAATATTTGCAGCCTTTATTTTTAATTCTTGCCCTTGTTGTGTTAACTGCACTAGGCGCTTACGCTTGTCGTTGTCGTCTTTAATTATTTCTAGAAGGCACTTATCGACCATTTTCTTTAAAATTTGTGTCATCGCCCCACCATCAATCATGGTTTTTTCTAAAAGCGCGGCAATAGTTATTTTGTCATGCTCCCACAATGCCATCATGACCACATATTGTGGGTAAGTAATATTGAGTTCTCTCAGTGGTTCACGGTAAGCGCGAACAATACTGTTCGATGCCATATATAATCGATGGCAAAGCTGGTTTTTAAGTTTTAATTGATCAAATGACATAATGCTCTCCTGAATGTGACATTTTAATTTGCACACAAAGTATTTGCAATCAGTATTTGTTTGTTATATATTTTGCACACAAAGTAAATATTAATGACTTGGAGTTTATTATGAACGTATTAGAAAACATTGCTTACACAGCAAAAGCAACAGCAACGGGTGGCCGCGCAGGTACAGCAAAATCTGATGATGGTCGCTTAGACATTACCTTATCGACGCCGAAAGGTTTAGGTGGAGATGATGGACAAGGTACAAATCCTGAGCAATTATTCGCTGCTGGTTATGCGGCTTGTTTTATTGGTGCACTTAAATTTGTTGCTGGTGAAGAAAAAACCAGTTTACCGAGCGAAACTTTTATTAATTCAGAAGTCTCTATTGGTGCTATTGAAGGTGGTTTTGGTATAGCGGTTAAGTTAACGATATCATTAGGTGATATGGATAAAGCACAAGCGCAAACAATGGTAGATAAAGCGCATCTTGTGTGCCCTTACTCAAATGCGACACGCGGTAACATTGAAATCGAACTTTCAGTAATTTAATATCCAACATAGTTTGACAAAAAAGCACGCCTTTATAAAATAAAGCGCGTGCTTTTTTTTGCTATAAAATATCACTGAGTGAGATGCCAATACCAAACCTAGTTTGACTATAGTTATAATCGATAAGGCTTTCACCATAACCAGTAAACACCGTTGCGTAACCCCTTAGTTTACCCCACAGCGGAAAAGTAAAACCAAGCTCAGCAGCGCCGTAATGACTACTGAAATTTTGTCGACCTTTGAAATTAAATTCATAGTCACGCCATTTATAGGCCATGCTTAACTCAACGTTACCCATGTAATCTTCGATATCAGGGTTATCGTCTCCGTCGGGATCTAAAGCAAAAGTTTTTTCCTTTTCAGATGACCTTATCCAAGGTTTAATCGATAGCGCAAATTTTTCTTTCTCAAACAGAATATGTGTGTAAATACGATTCCAACTACGTGATAAGTCTTGTGCTCGCCCGTTAGACTCGTGCTCTACCCCGACAATAAAGCCGGTATTACCTCCAAACGGATGCCAATTAAGCGGTGCAAGATAGAATATTTCTGGCTGATAATTTGTTTCTCGAAAGGGTTTAGAGATGCCACTCGCATAAATTTGCCACCAGGCACTTAAGGTAAAAGCGGCGTAAAGCCCATCGCCTTCTATAAATATTTTGTCATAATTTAAGGGTACTTTAAGGCTTAGTTGAAATTTTGCTTCAACATTTTCTAAGTTGTCTTCATAGCCTTCAAAGGATCTATATGCTTGCTTGTTCACTTTATTTGTTGTCATTGCTGGCAATACAAAATTCATTTTATGGGGAGTAAGCACATAAGGTTCAAACTCAGTCAATTTCTCACGTTTTATTCTATCGGTAATACCGCCTGTTCTACTCTGTAATTCTGTTGGTTGGGTCTTTGTTTGTTGTCTAGTGATATCATTTTCTTGGCTAGCACAAACGGATCTAATTTCGCCCAGTGTCATCGATTCAGTACCAAGGGTAAACAACTTCATGACACATGACGCTTTATCTTGTTTAGCACTTGCGTATGTCGAAACAAAAATTAATATAAATGCCAATGGCAGCGGAATTTTCATTAGAGTATTCCTTTAAGTAGGCGAACAAAGCGAACATTTACAGGCATTTTAAAAGCTAACAAGTCGCTAACGCTGAGCTTTCTCGATGTATACAAAGTCAATGCGCTTTAAAAATTTAGGGCTATTCTGATGATAAAGGCATTGGTAATATCGACAAAAAATGCGCCGACCAAAGGTAATATAATGAAAGCCATTGGTGCAGCGCCATGCTCTTTAGTCAGAGGGAATATCCAATTATACTTTTCCTATCAATGGCAAAGCTAAAAATAAGCGTATCATTAGGGCTGATGCTCATTTGACAAAATATCTCAGCTATATTGACTGATATTCTTTACGTGTTCAATAAGCAGCCACCTTAAAAGTTATTAAATTTGCTCTACTAACTACAAAACACTTTTTACACTCGTAAATATAAAGCAACTAGGCCATTGAGAAACACTTATAATTCAAATAAAACATCACTACGAATGATATATTTAATCCCCTCAGTAATAGGCAGAGAGCTGTGAATACATTGTAAAGGATGCATACCATGAGGAAAGCATAATATACCGCCTACTGGGGTTCGAACATCGACATTTTTAACCTTATCATTTCTTGATGCTGGCTGATTGGGATCATCAGCATTCACTAAAAAACGTGTCTCTCCACCTTGAAAGTCTTCACTTAGTAAGATTAAAAAAGTCATTTCACTATATCGGTCAGAATAAGCATTAGAGACTAGCTCGTCACCAATAACGCGACTACCCGGCCAAGAGCCATCAGAATGAGGCTTAAAGTAGTCAGCAGGGTTATAACGATAGAATCTAAAGCGTGCATTGATCCCCAACGCTTTACGACCACCAAAAATAGCCTGTCGGTCATCCATTAGATGCGCAATACGTTGCCAAATAGTTCCATCAGTTTGTTCATCAACTATCCAGGTTAAACTGTCATTGTGTCGAACACTGCGCGGTAAAGAAACGGCAGCATCTGGCAAGAAACCTAATTGTTCACTAATATCGATAAGCTGCGCGCACTCATCTTTGCTTAAGACATTCAATAATTGAAATGCTCCAGGCACCTCTATCAATTCTCGACGTTCAATATGACTGATATCAAAATCTTTGCTCAAATTAGCAGGATTAACCTGACTGTTGCCCCATGCAGGTAAAGCCGGGTGCTCTGCGCCGGCTTCTAATGCGGCGACAAAAAAGTCAGTGTTTGTGTCTATTGTTTGTTTCATATTTTACTCTTTCAATAATGGGTGTGCTGGTCTTAACCCATTTGCTTAGTTAAAGGGTTGTGCTGACCATCGTGTATTGCTATTTGTTGATAATGCGTAATTGGCTAAACTGGCGATGACCAGCTGCCGTGCCATGAAAACCAAAACCACTTTGTTTCGCCCCAACCCAAGGTCCAAGGCCTCCGGCGCCTTGATTAATCGCGACCATTCCCGCTTCCATTTGCTCTGCAACCTTATTAGCACCATCATGACCAAAAACCACAGCACCTAAACCATACGAGCTGGCATTGGCTCGTTCAACTGCTTCAGACAACTCATTAAAGCGACTAATAGCAACCACAGGGCCAAAGGTTTCATCTTTCTCTAAAAGCATATTAGCGGTAATACAAGTGATAACAGTAGGCTGTATATAAGGCAACTCGTAGTGATGTGTCCCTAATAAAAATTTTGCACCTTTAGCGTGTGCATCTTTAAGTTGCGATAAAACATGAGCATGCTGCTTAGGATTAACAATCGGGCCAAAGTTGACATGTTTTTGATCCCAAGCGCCCACTTGATAACGATTAGCTAAAGCCGTAACTTTCTGCTCGAATTCATCAGCGATTTGCTCATCAACATAAATGCGTTCGGTAGACGTACACATTTGCCCAGCATTTTCAAAAGAACTTGCAACAGCAAATTGTACCGCTTTATTAATATCTGCGTTTGCCATCACAATAAGCGGATCGTTACCACCTAACTCCATAACCAAGCGTTTAAGCCCTGCTGCTGCACTTGCCATAATATGCTTACCAGCCGCGAGTGAACCGGTAAAAGCGACCATATTAATATCAGCTTCAACTAAAGCTTTGCCGGTTTCTGCATTACCGTGCACTATTTGTAATACATTTTCAGGTAATAATTTATTCAGTGTATTGACAAAAAGTTCAGCAACCAAAGGTGTTTCTTCTGATGGTTTTAACACCACACTATTACCTGCAATTAATGCAGGTAACAGCAAGTTATTCGCCATGGCCAGTGGATAATTCCAAGGCGATATAACAGCAACCACACCTAAGGGGCGATATTGCATTTGCGCATTGTTTCCTATCGCCTCACTTTTGAGCGCTTGCACTATTTCTTCAGTAAAATAAGAGGCGTTCTGAACGGTACCCGCCACTTCATAACTTGCTCTTCGGTGATCTTTGCCCATTTCTTGGCTAATTAATAAAGCCAGTTCGTCTTCAACCATAGCCAGCCCTTTATAGGCCTTGTCTACACTTTGTTGACGTTGTTCAAGAGACAGTGCCGACCAAGCTTTTTGCGCTTGTTGTGCACGTAACACAACCTCTGTCATTTGTGGGGCTTGAGTAACAGGGACTTCGCCTAAAGGCGCTCTATTAATGGGATCGTATGAGATAAGTGTTGGCATAAAATAGTTTCCTAAAACTGCATTAACAATAATGCATCGAGAGAGTAAATTGGCTATATAGCCACATTATGCTAGAGTGGTTAATTAAAGCAACCAGTATACTTTTAGTAACCACTAAGATAAAAATAGAATAATGATTACAAAAACAATAAAAACAACAAGTAACGCAGAAAAAATAAATTCACAAAGCTGTGAAGAACCCTGTCTAATTGAACGAGGTATGCGCGTTTTAGGGGGAAAGTGGAAAGCCTCTATCCTCTGGCATTTAAAAGATGGGCCCGTGCGCTTTAACGAATTATCTCGCATGTTAGGGGGCGCAAGTAAAAAGATGGTTGATCAACGCCTTAAAGAATTAGAAGTTCAAGGCTTAGTAACGCGTGAAGTTATTAGCGATCGTCCTATTGCCGTCGCGTATGAAATCACCGACTTTGGCCGAACCGCATTAGATATTTTAGAAAAGCTCAAAGATTGGACACAAGAAAACAATATTTAATTATAAAGCGGCGCAGTTGCCACGGCAATACAGTAAATTATAGCCCTTTATATAGAAAACTAGACGGCGCTATATTTTAACCTGGGCTTAGGCCTGGGACTAACAAACAGAATGATCCAAAACGCTAAAGAATCTATTTGAGTGTTATCTTAAATCGTAACTCAAACAAAATGGCACCTTAAAAGGTGCCATTTTTATTAAGAGTAAAGCTTAAAACGGCATTTTCATCCCAGGAGGTAATTGCATACCACCTGTTAGAGCGCCCATTTTTTCTTTATTTTGTGCTTCAACGCGACGAACGGCATCGTTAAACGCGGCTGAAACTAAATCTTCAAGCATATCTTTATCATCTGCCATTAAGCTGTCGTCAATTTCAACACGTCGAACACTGTGTCCGCCTGTCATAGTCACTTTAACCATGCCGGCACCTGACTCACCAATAACTTCCATTTTAGCTAATTCTTCTTGAGCTTTAGCCATTTTATCTTGCATTTGTTGGGCTTGTTTCATTAAGTTGCCCATGCCACCTTTCATCATAATTTTTTCTCCAAAGTTCTGTTGCCGCCAAAGATAGATCTTAACGCGACAAATATCAAGTAGCAGTTACAATGCTACAATCGAATTTTCATCTAATTGTGCTTGAAAATGAGTTTTCAAACCAATAATGATTTCATCATTTTGTAATAATTCTTTCGCATAGTTATAACGTTTATCATTAATATGTGATTGAATTTGATACGGATCATGAGAGGTCTCATCGACAATCGTCAATTCTACCGTAATTTTTCGCTGTAAAAAATCAGAGATGCATTGTTCTAACTTTTTATGAGCAACATCGCTGTTTAAATGTTTAGTCGCTTGATTTAAGTTAAGTAGTAATAAATCGTCGGTAGACCGTTCATCAACGGTTGCATGTATTGCCAGCTGACGCAGTCGCCCTGTTAACGACATGGCGTCAATCATATTTGCCCATTTGTCGACTTGATTAGCAGAGCGTATTTTTGCTGGGTCTATCGCACTAACATCAAAAGCCTGCTCAGAAATAGATGTTAATGCAGGAACATATGAACGAGGCTCTTCATGAGTTATTGCTTCAAGAACATCTGGAGTCTTTGTGTCTTGACGCCCTTTAGCGTCATTTGACTTTTTTGCGTTATTTTCCAACCCTTTTTTTCGACTACGTAACATGTTCCGGGTCGCTATAGCTTTTTCTATAGGCGATTGGAAACTAGGTGTATCGATATTTGGGGCTATTTCAGCTGCACCTATAGAGGGAGGTATCGCAGGATGCACTTGCTCTGAGGGCAAATCGGGTACAGCAAAGTACTCAGGCGCAGTAATAATAGATTGTTCTTCTAAAGGGCTTGCTGTTACTGGCGAAGCATTGCCCGTTATAAGGTTGGGTCTACTTTCTTCAGCTGAGTCTATAGAGGGAGGCATCGCACGATGCTCTTGCTCTGAGGACGCATCGGGTACAGCAAAGTACTCTGGCGGAGTAATAATAGATTGTTCTTCTAAAGGGCTTGCTGTTACTGGCGAAGCATTGCCCGTTATAAGGTTTGGTCTACTTTCAGCTAAATCGGCTACAGGCTGATCAACTAATGGTTGCTCGACTAGGGGCTGCTCAACTAAAGAAGACGCAACAAAATTATCAGGTTTATTAATATTGCCTTTAGCAAAGCTTACATCGTCAAAGTCGCTGGATTGACTAACCTGAGTATCGGGTAAACTTTCGCTATTTTTGATCGGTGTAAATGCTAATAATCTCAATAAAAGCATATCAAAAGCTGCTTGTTCATCAGACGCATAAGGTAAGTCTTTACGGCCATTGAGCACTATTTGATAATAAAGCTGAATATCTTCAGCACTCATTGCTTTACTGAACTTATCAACCAATTGGTTATGCTCAGGCGACAAATCAAAGTGTTGGCCAATAACTTGCGTCATAGCAACTTGATGAAGTAACTGAATAAGCTCTGCGGTTAAGCGGCTGTAATTAGGTGCATATGAGGCTATATCGAGTGAAAGCAGCATTAGCGCTTTAGGATCTTGCTTTAATAAGCTTATCAGTATTTTAAAAACCCAATTTTGATCGACACCGCCCAACATCTGTTGAACATTGGCGAGAGTAATACTTCCCTGCCCTTGCGCGATACTTTGGTCGGTTAAACTTAAACAATCACGCATACTGCCGCGAGCGGCTTTAGCTAATAAGGTTAAAGCACCGGGTTCAACTGAGACGTTTTCAGCGGTAAGAATTTGCTGAGTCTTTTGTTCAATTTGGCCGACGGTTAATGCTTTTAAGTGAAATTGCAAACAACGAGATAACACTGTTACCGGAAGCTTTTGAGGATCTGTGGTCGCTAAAATGAACTTCACATGTTCAGGTGGCTCTTCAAGCGTTTTTAATAACGCATTAAAGCTACTACGAGACAACATATGTACTTCATCAATTAAATAAACTTTATAACGGCCACGTGTCGGTGCATATTGAACGTTATCAAGTATTTCACGCGTATCATCAACCTTTGTTTTAGAAGCCGCATCAATTTCAAGTAAATCGATAAAACGGCCCTGGTCAATATCTTGGCATGTATCACAAACACCGCAAGGCGTTGAAGTTATCCCTTGTTCACAGTTCAAGCTTTTAGCAAAAATTCGAGCTATCGTTGTTTTACCCACCCCACGAGTACCAGTAAATAAATAGGCATGATGAAGACGTTGCTGCTCTAGTGCGTTAACTAGCACAGTGACAACATGCTCTTGGCCCACTAATTCTGTGAATTTTTTAGGGCGCCATTTACGTGCTAATACTTGATAGCTCATATGACTGCCTAATCGCCGTTATATTGCAGTAAAGAATAAATCGATAAGCCAAGATCTGTTAAACGTTTTTCACCGCCTAAATCAGGTAATGAAATAACAAATGCAGCATCGGTGACTTCTGCGCCAAGCTTTTTAGCAAGCGTTAATGTTGCTTCAATGGTTCCACCGGTGGCAAGTAGATCATCAACTATCAAAATTTTATCATCTGCGGTTAGTGCATCTTGATGAATTTCTAAAGTATCAGTTCCATATTCAAGTTGGTAACTTTGGCTAATTGTCGATCTTGGCAACTTACCTGGTTTGCGGACAGGAATAAAGCTAATACCAAGCGCTAATGCCAAAGGTGCACCAAAAAGAAAGCCACGAGCTTCAGTACCAATAATCTTAGTAAAGCCAGAATCTTTATATTTAGCAGCAAATAAATCTATAGTTAACTGGTAAGCAGCAGGGTCATCAAGCAAGCCTGTAATGTCACGAAATAAAATACCTGGTTTAGGATAATCAGGTACGGCGTGAATAGAATTTTGTAAAAGAGAGTGTTCAGTGTCGGTCATCGTTAGCATATCAAAAGTAAAAATTTATCATGGCTAAAGAATAAAGCAAAAGTACGATGATTTACAGTGAATAACGACTTGTATTGGTATTATTTAATTGATTTATTTCATTTACTGCATTTAACAAACTGTTTTCATTAATAGGCTTAGCAATAATGGCTTGGAAATAGAGTGAGCGAGTTAAAGCGATGACATCGGTAGTATTTTGAGTTGTCATAAAAATAATAGGAGTGTTAACGGTAGAAGGTTTTTTTTGAAGGTTTTTACTTAACTGAATACCGTTCATAAAAGGCATAAGATGGTCAATAATATAGAGGTCGAAATGCTGCTGTTGCGCCTTTTCAAAGGCAGCTAAACCATTGCCGGCAGTTTCAACAATATGACCGTGTTGTTCGAGTAACGGGGTAATAAAATCTAAAACGTTCTGTTTATCATCAGCGAGTAATATAACCATGGTATTAATACTTCTTATTTTAATTAAACGAGAAAATACTAATTTGAAAGCAGAGTGAACCAACCCATTACCATAGGCAAAAGTGGTGCTGAAACTAATACAATAATCGCTGCTAATAAATGAAATATAGATGAGCTGTCTTTGAAGTCTTCGCCGTGTGACATTTTTATCTCGTTAACTTGAAAATATTCAGCGAGTATTCTAGCCGACAACAAGATTTATTTCTAGTAAAACTTGAGCTAGAACAATGATAAATCATGGTCTTTGTAATTACGCATAATGATTGATATTAGTCTCATTTACGCTTGTTCTTATTTAAGAGGATGCAGTTAAGATGGCTTTTTGAAAAGACGACTGTTCTGTCATAATACTTGAGATAAACCGGAATATTTAGGATCACTTTGTGCGCATTCCTGACATTAACTATGGTTTGTTCTTTAGGTCACTTATTAGCCATTAGCTGACGTTAGCTTTTGAGTATTAATGGCAGTTTAGAGATCCTAAAGCTTCCTTTTTCACTTAAAAATTTACATCTATTCACAACTAAAATTTTACATGGCGTTAGATCTCAAATCCCCAAAGCGGACATTTGACTGATTTTAGTTTCAAATGAATTTAGAGTATTAAGCCTAAGGCGCTTTCGCCCCCTTAGCGCCATATAAACTAGAAAATTTGGGTTATATTACTCATCCACAACAATATAAAGGTAACTGTCACGATCCAAATAAGAAAAAACCTCAATAATGAGGCTGCTTTAGCTCAAATACTAATTATCTAATATGGGCAGAACGGATGAATTATTATTACTAACGTCCCCAGCTATACCTTCGTCCCCATCATTTCCTATAACAGAGAGGGTCTGAATTAATTGCAAAGACGCAACCTCCAGCGTCAGGCTATTTTCAGTAGGTCGTATATAAGGGACTGCTAAGGCTAAAATATCCACTTAACTTAAGTTACTATCACCTGTCGGATCACTGGAGAACTCAATCACTTCAATACGATTAGCATCATTAACATACTCACCAACAAGTAGCTTTATTGATGCGCTCAAAATACAGACAATAGTGATTGGAGAAAACGACACTGGAAAGACAAACTTCTTCTCTTCATTATCTTTCCCCTTAAGCGGCACCAACTTGATTTTAATCAAAAGCGTTTAACTATTTCTGAAATCAATATAAGACTGCGTTATTGATTTCTTTAACTCGATAATTAATCCAGAAGAAGAATCATTGCAGCTCCAAAAGATCTCCAAGGTTATTTTGAAGTGGTCAAGTCATATTTGACCACTCGCTCATAGTACTTATTAAATTAATACGATTTGGTTAAATAACAATACGGCAAGGACTATTGATATTAAAATTAAAAATAAAGATAGCCACTTTCCAAGTGACATACCTCTATATGCGGCTAGCCAACTCTTTTTTACTTGGTTAAATTCATCACGATGGAGTTTAGCTTGCCTAAGACCATATAGATAAGTTCCTGAAATTGCCAAGGCACTCAGGGCCGTACCAAATAGAAAGTACAGTATTTTGGTATAAATACCATAAAAAACACCAAAATGTAATGGATCAGCAGCTTCTGATATACGTACATGAATTGATTGTTTTTGTGCAAATCTATTGGAAAGAAATTCGCCACTAATCGGATGAAAAATGATATTATTTGCCCGATCACGGACTAATACAGTTCCATTTTGTCCCTGTACTATTACTGAGTTACGTCGTTGACTGGGTAAGATAATTTGTTTGATTTCCATGTCATGGTAGTTAGAAGTATTACTCATTATATTCTCAAATATATCTTGATGTGGCATCTCTATAGATTGATTTTTTGAAACTGTAATCGACTCAACCTGCTCTGGAAATTTTGCATTTAGACCCCACTGCTCAAGTAAGTACCAAGTGCCTGTGACGCATAAAACCAGTAGCAACCAGCTTGACCATAAGCCAAAGAGTCGGTGACAATCATTCCAGAAAACCTTGCGATTATTAGTTCTAGGCTTTACAAAAAATTTCTTCCACCACTGAGGAATAAGAAAAAAACCAGAAATAAGTGAAAAAAACATCAGTAAACCGACAATGCCAACGATGGTAACACCAACAATAGTTGGCATCATAAGATGACGGTGTGACATTCTGAAAAAACGCTGCCAATTGTACCAGCTTCCACTACCTTGATACTTGCCTGTTACTGGGTGATAAAATTGAAAGTAGCGTTGTTCGTTTTTATCTATTCGTATAACTTCAACAGCAAACCAGTCGTCTATTGGCGCATTAATGCTGCTAATAGCATCATCTGGGTTCTGTTTATTGGCTGCCTGATATATAAGTGGCCAATTAATTTTTGATGAATCTATCGCGGGCAGCACTCGTTTACTCGAGTTTGCTAACCAATCAATTTCGTGAGAAACAACTGCTAAGGTGCCTGTGATTAATATAAAACAAATTAATATAGATAGCTTAATGCCCACTAAGCTATGCCATGCATACAACTTTTGTTTATTCATAAATTATCGATCTTAATAAAGCAAAAAGGCCTCTATCAATTGAGGCCTGTTTGCTATGTTAATTGTTGAAAATTACAATGAGTAACTTACTTGTAATAAGATACTGCGTGGCTCACCAGGGAAATGACCATTACGCTTATTAAAACCACTAGTCGCATACTCTTTATCGAAGATATTTTTTAAGTTCAGCTGAACTTGAAAATCGTCGATTTGTGTTTGCCAGCTAGCATCCCAAGTTGTATAAGATTTGACTTTTTGACCATCTAAACTTATACGGTCATCTACAAAGTCAAAACCAACTGCGAATGAAGAGTTTAAGCTTGGTAATTCATAGCGTGTCCACATACCTAATGTATGATCTGGTGCATTGGCAAATTCGTCACCAATGGCGTTTCTAATATCATCAGGATTGCCACCTGTGATTTTGGCGTCGTTGTATGCGTAGTTAATCATACCTGTCCAATGTTCGGTGATGTCACCTACAACATCAATTTCAATACCTTTACTTGTTACTTCACCAATTTGAATTTGCGCTGGACCATCAGTACCTTCTATAAAGTTAGGGTTAGCAACTTTAACGTCTTCTTTTACAATATGATAAGTGGCAAATGTCGTTGTGATACTGCCATCTAACCAAATGTTTTTAATTCCAATTTCATGTTGTGTGCTGGTTTCTGGATCAAAAATTTCACCAATATCTGGTTGGCTAGATAATCTTTGAGGGTTAAAGCCTTCAGCTCTGTTAGCGAATATCGACATATTTTCACTTGGTTGATAAATAGCACCAAGTCGTGGGCTAATTTTATTATCATCAATTTTTTTATTGTTAGTAACATCTTTGTCTTCAAATTGATCAAAACGTGCACCAGCAATAGCTATCCATTGTTCATTAATTCTAATTTGATCTTGCACATAAACACCTAAACGTGTGCTTTTAGTTTCGGTAATACCGCGGTTAAATATTTTATAAGTGCTACTATCTGAAACACCATAAACAGGATTAAGAATATCTATTGTTTGAACATGAATAGCAGGATCGAATATCTGTCTTGGATCTTCAAAATTGTCTGCATCTGTTGTTCTTGTTAAGTCGCTAAATTTATTATGGAATTCAGTTTCAACTTCAGAATAATCAAAGCCAAATAATAAGGTATGCTCTAATCCAGAAAGCGTTGATTCGTAAACAAAGTCAGTGGTGATACTCAATTCGTCATTTTTACGCTTTTGATCACGGAATTGGCGAAGCATCGCAGTGTCTTCAGCAGGAAAACCTAATGCACCTAAAAGTGGTAAAGAAGCTGCTTTGATTGCAGGGTTAAGATCACCAACTAATCCCGCATTTTCATGATATTGTTGATTTCGTTCATTGCTTAATGCTCTTATCACTGTGGTATTAGTAAAATCATCAGCAAGTTCTATATTAGCAGTGACTTGAAAAACATCAGCTTCTAGGCGTTGAAAGTCTGATTTTTCGTTTGCATTGTAGCTAAGATCAGTTAAAAAGTTACCATTGTCATCTACTGGAACACCACGTAAACGATGTCCTCCTAGATCTTGATCAATATAATCATATTGAAAAATTAATTCAGTTTTATCATTTGCTAACCAAGTTAAACCTGCAGAAAGTAATGTATTTTTTTCATCTGTATTATTACGGAAGCCGTCTTTACTTTGATAGAAGCCACCTACGCGATACGCGAGTGTCTCATCTTCATTGAGTGTACCTGTGGTTTCTGCATTTCCGCCAAATAAGCTATCGTTACCTGTAAATAAAGCAAAGTTTGCCGTTTGTTCAAATTTAGGTTTCTTAGTGACGTAGTTAAGTAATCCACCAGGCTGTCCAGCTCCATAGAGCATGCCTGTAGGACCTTTTAATACTTCTACACGTTCAATATTAAATAATTGAGGGATAGAAAATCCAGAATACGGGTCGCCTTGAACGCCATCATATCTAACCTGATCTTGACGGAAACCACGTGCGTTAATGCCAGAATAACTAAACTGTGTAACACCTGAAATTGAGCGGTAAAGATCTGTTGTTTGCCTAACAGCTTGATCGAGCATTAATTCGTTACTTAAGACTTGAACCGATTGCGGCAAATCCATGAATTTAGTTGGTGTTTTTGTCGCCATTGTAGCTTCATCAACGAAATAAAATTGTGCAGCTCGACCTTTGATAGTGATAACTTCAATGTCTTTTTCTGTGATATTTTGTTCTGCGTTGCTTTGCGCGAAAGCGGGGCCAGCAAGACCTGATGAAATAGCTAATACTAATAAAGATTTTTTATAGAGTAATTTTCCAGATTTAATGTTCACGACTTTCCTTAGAGTGTTAATGAGAATGATTATTATTAAAGTTTGCGCGCATATTATTGCAAATGATTCTCATTTGCAATACCTGATTTAATTTATTAATTATTGACACATTTTCGCTAGTGAATGATTTTAATAAAGAAACTACTATTTATTGGCAAGAATACATTCAGTTAAGCGCTTCACTTACGATGAAGCGCTCAAGGTTTATTCAAATGGCTTTAGTATTAAACAGGCAACATAGGTGTTGTAAATAAAATATGAACAGTTGAAGTTTATTGCACTTAACCCCTGGGCTTTTATTTCATTCGGTAAAACCAAGTTTAGACAAATACACTGGCCAGATATGTGATTAATCACCAAAGTGTTGAAATCTAAATAGGTGTTTACATCGGGATAGATAGCTTAAAATAAGGCTTCTTTGCTAGAAAAAGCAATAGTTACTAATTGTTTATGACTTAGTGGCTGCATAGACAATGTTTTTTTTCAGCTTCTGTAATAATGCTCTGATCAATTTGTAGGGCAGTTTCTTTGCTGAGCCAATGGTATTGAAATAAAGGTTAGAAGAGTAAATGCTGAAGTGCTTAATATGGCTTTGAATAGACTTGTACCAAAGAAATATAAATAGCAGCCCGTACTAAATTATTTTTAAGATATAAATTAACTTTAATATGGCAAAAAAGTAGCCGTATTGTTGGAATGGATGCCGTTAGTGAAAGAAACACTAATGGATCCATAGGTAGATACTGACCATAAACCTATCTCGCTAAGTGCCCCACAGTGAGATAGAACCATAAAAAATTAATACCTAAAATCATATTAATCTAATGTCCGCTTTGGTATTTTCTAATCAAATTAGAATTTTTGACTTTATAGATTCAAGATGAAATTTAGAACAATTCTATTATCTAACGCAGGGCTGATTTTCATCGGTTCACTTGTCGCTAGATAAGCCAAGGCTAAGGTCTTCTTTCGTATCAGAGAAGACCTTTTTGGTGCTGATTTAGGGTGTTAGGAAAGGTCTATTTTATGGCAAAAGTGATCATTGGAAGCCAATCTCATTTAGTGATTGGTAGTCTCAAACATTATGTGCTGTCACACTATACAACGTCTTTATTATTTTAATGAAGCGGTTAGTCCAAAAATTTATCAAAGGTAATCAACTAAATTTAACAAAGTATCTTTTGGATTTAAGGAATTTTAGCTATAAAAAAACCAGCCATAAGGCTGGTTTTTAAAGCAAAAACAAAAGAAGTTAAATAGAAACGTTCTTACGTGCTGCAGTATCTTTGATATAAGTAACCCAACCTTTAGCCGTTCTCCGTGACTTGGGGTCTTTTAGTGCTTTTTGTACATAAACATTGGCTTGCTTATAATTTTCAAGATAAAAGTATGATTCTGCAATACTTTGGTTCAAGCGACCTTCGTTACTAACACCAATCTCGATGGCTTTCTTTAAAGCAACTATCGCTTTAGCAAATTGCTCATCTTGATTTAACAACATACCTTGCTTGCTGTAATGCTTAGATAAATTAGTCATTTTGGCTAATTCACCGTAGTAAGCAGCAGCTTTACCTATATGCTGAGCAGCATGCCAGCTGTTAGCTAAAGTAAAGAGGTTTTTGTCATCACGAGGTACAACGCCCGAATCAATATACTTTTCCATTAAAACAGCTGCTTTATGTGGAATTCGACTTTGGGCATACAAATTAGCAAGCATCTTAATTTCGTTTTCTTTATCAAGATAGCCTTGCTTATAAGCTAGATCCAATGTTTGTAAGCTTTTTGGGTAATCTTCAACCATCGCATAAAACGAGGCTAACTGAGTCCAAAATAGTTTAACTTCAGGGAATAATTGCACTGCTGTTTCTAAAACGTCAACACATTCTTTAAACATCTTACGTTCATAGTAAGAGTTTAATTTAAGAACATGCGGGTTTTGGTTTTTATTATCACCAAAAACCGCGATAGCATTATCGGCAGCAGGAATAACCTTAGCGTATTGTTTAAGTTCTAAATTAGCCTGAGCTATTTTTATCCAAACATTACCGTCAGTTTCCCCTGTAAATTTCATCCAAGCATCATAAGCAATAAGCGCTTCTTTATAGCCTTGTACTTGCATCTGCAAGTCACCCACTAGTTTTAGTGAGTCTGCATGCTCTTTCTCATTTAAGATATCAGGTGCAAGTGCTTTATTGAGGTAGATAATTGCATTCTTTTCATCACTTTTCTGCGCATACATCACGCCAATAAAACGATCTAGAAAGGCAATATCATAATCTTTTTTTGCGTTTATTTCTAAAAGCAAAGTCAGAGCATTGTCGATGTTAGAACCATCTTCAGCTTCAACGCCGTAAGCTTCAAAAGCTTTGGCTACCTTTTTACCAACAGAAGGACCAACAAGCTGTGTTTTACGCTCTTGTCTCTCACTCTGTTCGGCTCCTATAGCATAAGCTACAGGGGATAAAGGCAAATGAGCAATCGTTACTGAACCAATGATCAATATAGATATAAAAATCTTATTCATTCTGATTACTCCTTATTCATACTAAAGTCTAGTTGTACCGTTAAACCAGGACGACGTTGAGCAACACCGTCAACAACTTTTGGCTTGTAACGCCATTTTTTCAAAGCGCGTTTAGCCTCTCTGTCAAATATACGTTTTGGATCTGAATCCATAACTTCAACATCTTCAACACCACCAAGTTCGTTGATGGTAAATGAAAGCTTAACCCAGCCTTCTTTTCCATCACGAGCGGCTTGCTGTGGATACTTAGGATCAATACGTACGATTGGCGATGCATCACCGTCACGTCCAAAACCACCTCCCGGAGCAGACATACCTGAATTAGCACCAGATAATTGCACACTAGGCATATTAAACGTTAGTCCACCTGAGTTGTTATTAGCTTCAGGCTCTGGAGCTTGAGGCTTAGGTGGCGTTTTTGGCGGTGGTGGCGGCGGTGGCGGTACACGCTGTCGACGTTCTGCTGCTGACTTAGGCGGCGTAGTATTAACTTCTACAATAATATTATCCAATGGATCTTGTTTCGTCATGTCACCACTTGAAACAAGAAAAGCCATAAAAGAAAATAGTGCAAAAGTTACCGCTGCGCCTAGTAGTAATGAAACTAAAAAGCGAACCATAGACTACCCCTTCGCTGCAGCAATAGAAATTCTATCTATACCTGCATCTTTAATCGCATCCATCACTTTAACAACTATGCCATGTTTTGCATCTTTGTCTGCTTGAATGATAACAACATCAGTTGGTTGCTCTGCTAATAATTTTTCAATGTTAGCAGCAACACGTTCGACATCAACGCGACGTTTATCTAACCAAATTTCGCCATTTTCTCTAACAGCAATAAAGATGTTAGCTGATTTTTGCTTGCTTTGGTTAGCGGCTTTAGGTTTATTAACTTCAATACCAGCTTCTTTTACAAATGAAGTGGTTACTATGAAGAAGATCAGCATGATAAATACGATGTCTAGCATCGGTGTCATATCAATTACTGCTTCTTCGTCTTCACGAATACGTTTACGTGCCATTCGAATATCTCTCTAGTGATGAGGTAAACTGTCAATCAGTTTAGCCTTTGCTAGTTTAACTTTAGCGTCTAACCTTGTACTGAAAAACACTCCTGATAACGCAGCAACCATTCCCGCCATTGTCGGGATAGTAGCCATTGATATACCAGCAGCCATCAGACGCGGATTACCTGTACCTTGTTGAGCCATTGTCTCAAACACACCAATCATACCGGTGACTGTACCTAACAATCCAATAAGTGGACACATTGCCACTAAGGTTCTAATTGTGAGCATACGTTGCTCTAGTAATTCTGTCGCTTCGGAGATCCAAGTATCTCTAATCCGATGGGCATACCAAGATGTAGTATCTTGGCGTGCATCCCAACGATTGACGATATCGTCTTTCATTGCAGGATAAATTTTTGATAAGAACCAGTAGCGTTCAATCATCATTACCCACATCAGTAAGAGAGCGAAGGCAACAACATATAATACGTTACCACCTGTCGCAATAAAACTCCTGACAGATTCCCAAAGCTCTATCAGGAATAACATTATTTAGACTCCTTCTCAGCAATGGCAGCAATTAACCCTGCGCTTTGCTCATCAAGCTTTTGCAATACTGACTTACTTTTACCCGCAACAACACTGTGGATTAAGATAAGTGGTAATGCACAAATTAGACCTAGTGCAGTTGTTACAAGTGCAAGAGAGATATCACCTGCCATTATTTTCGGGTCGCCTGTACCAAACAATGTAATCGTTTGGAAAGTCATAATCATACCGATTACTGTACCTAATAGACCCATTAAAGGAGCAATAGCAGCAAACATTTTGATTAAGTTGATACCGCGATCGATTTTCGGTGTTTCACGTAAAATAGCTTCATCAAGTTTAAGTTCAAGTGTTTCAGCGTCAACATTTTTGTTTTCGTGATAAACCTTGATTAAACGTCCTAATGGATTGTTATCATTAGGCTGTTCAATATTCTTCTCTTGAGTCTTAATACGAGAGCTAATAGTTGTTAAGAAAATCATACGCTCTAAAGCAATTAAGAAACCGATAACAAGTAATACTGTGATTGCATAACCAACAGTGCCACCTTCATGGTAGAACTCCATAAGAACTTTCTTACGAGTTTCAAGGGCTAAGATACCACCACGTGAAGGATCTACGTATAGAGGATGGTAGCCAGAAGTTTCACTAAAGAAATCAGAAGCTGTGCTAGAAATATAACCCGCTGGCTGTTTAGCCAAAGGTTGAATTTGACCAACTTCATCATTGTAATTTAAGAAACCATCAGCAGATACTAAGTTAAAAGTACCAATACGTGTAACAGTTTGCGTAGAGGTTGAACCATCTAAGCTTGTTACTTCAGCGCTAAACTGTGAAATTTTACCCGATTGAGTCATTTCAGTTTGTAAAGCAATCCATAACTCTTCAAGTTGCTCAAGTTCAGGTATTTTCTTAGAGTTGGCAATAACATCTAATGTCGCGCCACGTCCAGGAAATTCAGCACTTACAATTGATGTTACGATTTGACCGTAAGCATCAGCGGCAGCAGCACGAGTAACACCAAACATTTCGCCAAGAGTACCTTTAGCGTTGTCTAACTCAATTGAACGTTGCGCGATTGTAATATCGTTGGCAGCATATTCTTTAGTTAAGCGGTCGTTACGTGTATTTTGATTGGCTAATTCTTTCTTAGCTTTATTCAAAAGTGCTTGCTTGTCTGCACGAGCTGAAGTGAACTCTGCTTCGCGCGCTTTATCAAGCTTGCCTTCAGAAATCCGATCGTTTTTAACTTGTTTTAATAAATCATCCAAGTCATTAGCTACGGCTGAAGTTGCTACAGTCATTGACGCTGCAAGCATTACAAAATTAATAATTTTTCTCATTATTTCGCTCCCGCTGCAAATACTGGTAATTTAGTCAAATCTTTTGGTAATTGGTTACGCGCCATAGCGATTGCATCTTTAGTAGGCTTTAAGTATTCATCACCCAGTGCTTGCCAACCGCGTGTCTCATTGTTCCACACCCAAACATTTTTCATGTCAAGTGATTGAGCAACTAGAGCTACACGGCCCATATGAACGAAATCAGCAGTAATTGTACGGTCGCCTAAATCAAGCTCACCTTGATAAGCTGCAAAAACAGTACCGTAGTTTGCTTCAATTTCGTAAGCTTCAAGTACTAAACGAAACTGTTCAGATACCGAAATATCAGAAGCGCCTAGCACGTCACGTAAATTAGCAACGCGCTCTTTACGGTTTTCAATATTCACAGGAATATCTAACGCTACAAACTTGTCTAACGTATCAATCATCTTATACATAAGAGGAACGATACCTTGTTTAGTTTTGTCAATACCAGCGATCTGATCTTCTAAAGATTTGATATTCTCAAGTTGGTCATTGACCATTAATTGAATGTGATCATTGTATTGAGATAAAGTTTCAGCTTCATCAACAGTTAAACGATATTCACCTAAAAGTTCAATAGTTTGTTCATAAATACTATTGATTTTTTCTTGTGATTTTTTAGAAGCTTGAAAAGTGCTAGCTTCTGCTTTTTGTAGTTCTGATAATGCATCTGCAGAAGCGAAGTTGCTTGCTGTTAATGCTAGTGCGCCAATTATCGTCGAAGCGATAAGGCTTTTCTTGTTGCTAAATTTGGACATAGTTCCCAACCAATTGCTATTGAATGTGGATAACATGGAGATGTTAACGCAAATTTAATAATCTGCCATTTTAAGTTTTTATTTCTCTAGAATAAAACAATGCAATAATCCCAGACGACAGCGTTGCTGTCAACTAGGTACATAAAAAAGGCTGCTAATTACCAGCAAATTATATAAATTTGCTGGTTTCGTTACAAAAAATAAACATTAAGTTAAAAAAATCGTAAGTGATTTGCAGTAACTTTCTGAATAAATTAGGCGACTAAACAAACACAATTTTCTGTAAATATATTTGCTCCTATTAGTTTTACTAATTCATTCGTACTAAGTCAAATTTATTTATTGAAATATTCATAATATTTATAACAAAAAGGTGGGTAATTTGACATATTTAAAGATTAAAACCGTGCTACTATTAGCCTATAGCACTAATTTACCTATATTTATTTATGTTTATAGATTCAACTTTTAATTTTGAAATTTGGTTCACTTTATGTGCCATTGGATTTATCGCAGGGCTCATTGATGCAATAGCTGGCGGTGGAGGTATGCTAACTGTTCCAACATTACTCTCTGCCGGTTTACCACCACATCTTGCTTTAGGTACCAATAAACTTGCCGCTTCTTTTGGTTCATTAACCGCTTCAGTGACTTTTTATCGTAAAAAGTTATTTGATCCCAAATTTTGGCGTTTATCTATTTTATATACGGCGATAGGTGCTGTTGTGGGCACGTTTGCTGTTGGCTATTTGTCAGGTGATTTTCTAGAAAAATTTATTCCTATTGTTATCGTTATCACTGCCATTTACACCCTGTTTTCTAAAACAATTGTCACTGAGTTAAAGGGGCTACCTACGTTAACTTTTCGTTTAAAAATCACCCAAAGCATTCAGGGTTTACTCTTAGGGTTTTACGATGGATTCGCCGGTCCTGGAACCGGGGCATTTTGGACCGCATCCTCAAGTGCACTCTACAAAATAAACATATTACTGAGCTGCGGATTGGCGCGTTCAACGAATTTTGTCAGTAATTTTTGTAGTTTATTAACCTTTATTTATTTTGGTTATGTTAATTTTATTATCGGTATTTCGATGGGTATATTTATCATGCTAGGTGCCGCTGTGGGTGCGCATTGGGCAATAAAGTTTGGTAACCGCTTTATTCGTCCTGTTTTCATCATCGTCGTTATTTCTATGTCAGCAAATTTAACTTATCATGCGTGGTTCACTCAATAACAAGGTCAAGAGGTCGTCAAATATGCAATTAGCAATCGACAGAATTACAGCTGTTTTAGATAGTCTAGCAGAGCAGGCTAAAATTATTGATACTGAAAATCAGCAGACTAAATCACATTATCTTTTAAAAGATAAAGATATCTTTTCAGAAGCTTTATTTGCCACCAATAGTGATAAAATAGGTGCATATGTTGAAGAGGTACGCGGTAAAACTATCGAATTGGCTCGGTTATTACAGAGTGGAAAAAAAGAACTATCACAAAATAGATTACAAGGTATTGAGCAACAAATATCATCAATAATCAATGCAATAAGATCAAACAAAGGGCTTCATCAAGAAGCACAATACCGATTAACAGCGATAAACGCTAGGCGCTATAAAAAAGCGGCCAAAGAACTCTTTAAATCCAGTCAAGCGCTCTATCAGCAATTAGCAGAGCACCACGAGTTTGAACGCCGCTTACTCGCTATGCTCAATGAAAGAGAGCAACTTCGTCAAAGCGCAACGCCTGCCAAAGCAAAGAAAATATTGGATGAAGTCCTTGCTCTTCATCAAAGGTTAGGTCGTTGTCGTCAGGCTATTTCAAAAATAGAGCGCGAAATAGAAGTTTCAGAAAAACCGCGATGATATCTGTTAAATAACTCGCTTTTTACTTCGTCTCGCATTAATCTTAAATGATAACAAACAATAAATTGATCCATTATTTAATCGTAAAAGAGGGCTGGAATGAGAATATCTGATGACATTCATAACTATTATGAAAAACTAGTCGTACAACACTTTGCCGCACTAAAATTACAAGAGAAATATGAAGTTGATTTTATTGCGGACTTAACCTGTGTAGTGCTCAATCAATTACCCACCCGTTATATTAGACATGAAGTTGATATGTCATTCTACTTGCCTGCTTCAGAGCGTTTTGAAATGGAAAACAATGTAAAAGTTGCGATTAGTAAGGCAATAGAGTTTATGAAAACTCACAACACTTAACTACGGCTCTTTAATCTATTAATAAGGCAAGTGGTCAAGTCAATGCTCACTTGCTTTTACCTTTAAGCATTTTCTTTAATTGATGACCTGCCCTTTTTGTTAAACCATTAAAGTTTTAATACCAATTAATATTACTCTTTTTATTCATTAACTAGCTAAATGCCTTTAACTTTGTCAGAAACCAGCTAACCCACTTAAATGACCTTAAAAGTATAAAGACATAAATATACCTGTATTATCCCTTTGCACTCATTTATGAGTGTTTCAGTGCTTACAGTTAGGATATATGAATGTGTGATGACATCAGTAAATGATTTATTAACAGCTGACAAGTATCATGAGCCCTTTAAATGACATTGCTGCCAGCAACCATCAGGCAGTAAATTAATATTTTATTGGCTTGTTTGTTACGGGATATTCTTGGGACTATCAGATAGAATTATTTCGCTAGCGATAAATACCGTCTCGAATGTATAAATGGGAGTTTTAGTTGTACAGAGTTGATAATAAAAGTTAGAAGGTATCTAAAGATTGTAAGTGATAGATGAAAAGAGTGGTGGCAACCCTAGCAGCCACACCTCGGCACATGAGTCGTCTGCTGCGGTTGCTTCCTTCCGGATCTGGCCGAGTTCACAGAGTATCATTGCGAGGGGACCGAAAGGGTCACCATAGAAAGTTGTCGTCCTCACTTCAACGGCGCGAATTATGGCTAAAGATTTAGCTTGATGCAAGCGCTAGTTATATAAATAAAATCGTTCGCTGTTTTTTTAACCACACTAGCAGGTGTATAGCTAAAATCACCTTTAAATTACCTTTAAATTACCTTTAAACTATGGACGCTCACGCGCCAACCGTTCATTAATTTCTAATAAGACTGATTTAATCACCAATAGGTTTTCTTTACCTAAACGTAATAACAGTTTATCGGCAGCATCAAGGGCTTCTATTTTTTCATCTTTGTAGCGAAACATCACACTGGGGCGAACTAAGTCTAATGATTCTTTTGGAATCTCCATATCCAAGACCTTGGTAATAGCATCATGTAACACTTCAGTAAAGTTGTCGTCTGGATAGCCTAGCTCTGCATAAGCTTGATCAATTAAAGGTTTCATTTCAAAGTACGACTGCACCAGTGTTTCACTGTCAAATGAGCGCAGTAAATCAACATAAAGTGTAAAACGTCGTGTTGCTGACTCATCCCACTTCCAATCGCTACTTGCCCCGTTATTAACCTCAGTTGCTAAAAATTTAGCATTAGGTTTAATTAACGGGCTATGTTCGTAAGCAAGATTACCTTGTGCAAAATTATCAGTAAATACCACAAAACGGCGGATCATATCTTTATCAATGACCAACTTTAACAATTCTTTACGCCAAGTAAAGCTTGGTAGCTTTTCTTGTAACCAAACATCACTTTCATTTAAGGTCGGTAATATCGGTTTAGGCGCAATAGCAACAAGAGGCTCTGTCACCACTAAAGGAAAAGCTTCTTCTTCAGCTATTATTGGCTCTATTATAGGCTCGGGCGGAATTTCAACCTTAACAACGGCCACTGGCGCCACCTCAACAACTTCTTGTTCGGTTGTCGATGACATATATAACCAAACTAAGGCGGCTATCACTATAGCAATAATAACGGCAATAATGCCCCAAGAGGTCTGTTTACCTTTTTGCGCTTTATCTTCCATAGGTACCTAATATTCAATTTATCTAAAGAATGCATGATGAGTAACCATTGCAACCCGTTTTCATCTAAGTTGCAAGGGAAATACGTGATCTATAATAACTTTTATCTGAAATTGAGTTTTTATCTTATTATCTTATTACTTAACAATTATAAAATAGCATCGTCTTGATTTTCTGGTAGTGCCTTTATAAAAGCAGGTAACTGGTTACAACGCTCAACAATAGCATTAATAAGCGGAAATGCTGACATATCTACTTTAAAACGATTGGCATTGTAAACTTGTGGAACAAGACAAAGATCAGCAATAGTGACATAATCACCATAGCAGTATTTTCCTGAAACCTTTTGTAGTTTTTCTTCAAAGGCAGCAAAACCAATGCTCATCCAATGATGACTCCAGGCTAATTTATCTCCATCTTCAGCACCTAATGTATTAACGAGATATTGTTGTACTCGTAAGTTAGTCACCGGGTGTACTTCACAGGCGATATCTAAGGCAAGTGCTTGCACTTGTGCTTTAGCATAAATACTTACGGGATAGAGCTGTGGTTGAGGGTATTTATTATCAAGGTAATCAAGTATTGCCATACTTTGATTTAGTACCAAGTCGCCCTCAACTGTCTCATCAATTAACGTTGGAACTAAATGAGTTGGATTAAGTGCAATATAAGCTGCACTGTGCTGTTCACCGCCATTGTTAACTAAATGTACGGGTACAGATTCACAATCAATATTTTTTAAATGCAAAGCAATTCTTACTCGATATGCGGCGGACGAACGCCAATAACCAAAAAGTTTCATTTTATATCTCTATTTGTTATCTGTATGAGTTATTTATATTTTAACGGTCTTTTTATTGATGTCATATTCACGTAATTTATTTGCAATGGCGGTATGGCTTAATCCTAATTTTTTCGCTAATTGTCGAGTACTTGGATAAGCCGGATATAGTTTTCTAAGTAAATCAGCTTCAAAACTCTTAACCGCTGCATCTAAAGTTCCTTCAAATTCCTTTTCTAGATAACCATGTTCACGTGTATATGCAGGTAATTGCAGATGAGAGGTCATCACAATACTGCCTTCCATTAATGATACCGCACGAATTAATACATTTTCGAGCTGGCGAACATTACCTGGCCAGGGATAATGTTCGATAAAATCACGACAGTCATCTGACATAGTGACAATCGTTTTACCAATATGTTGACCAAATTTGACAATAAAAAATTCAGCCAGAGGAATAATATCCGAACGTCGGTCACGCAATGAAGGTATATTTAGTCCAAGTACATTTAAACGGTAGTAAAGGTCTTCTCTAAAATCGCCGGTAGAAACCATGCTAAGCAGGTCACAGTTGGTTGAACTAATGATCCTGACATTAACCCTTATCTCTTGCTCGTCATTGACGCGACGAAAAGTACCATCTTGAATGACACGCAGCACTTTAGTTTGTAATTTAGGTGACATCTCCCCCACTTCATCTAGAAATATGGTGCCACCGTCTGCTGATTCAAACAAACCCCGCTTAGCTTTATTTTCGCCTTTTGAACCCGCGCCAAAAAGTTCTGTTTCTGCATCATCATCGGGTAATGCTGCACAGCTTAAAGTCATAAAAGGTTTGTTACTGCGATCACTCGCGGCGTGACAAGCATGAGCTAAAAGTTCTTTGCCCGTGCCCGTTTCACCGACAATGAGCATTGAAGAGTCAAGGAGTGCCATACGTTTTGCTTCACGAATAACTTTACGCATCGAGCCACTACTTGCTTGTATACCGGCAAAATTATTTTCATTCGCTTGTTTAAAGGCACTTATTTGTTGGCCTAAACGTGCTTCTGATTTTAAAATTAATACCGCACCCGCTAAAACAGGGATACCGCTTTGATCAGTCACATGGATAGGCATGATATCAGCCACAAAGTCATCATCTTGAAATTTTAAGCGACGCGTTTGAGCAAGGACTTCATCGGCATCTAACCAGCGACTAAAGTTAAAGCCTTTTAACCAATTGCCAACATTATCGCCAATAATTTCATGATCTTTACAGCCCATAATACTGGCAGCTACGGTATTTACAATACGGATATCACCTTTTGCATCAATAGATATAAAGGGATCAGGAAAAGTTTTAATCAGCGTAGAGAGTTCATTACGCTCACGTTCAGAGGGCATAAAAGGTGTTGTTTTTACATCATTCACACCTTCAATTAAACGTAAACGCGGCATAAAGGTTTGTAATTGGCTAAATTCTAAGTCAGGTATGTTGATAAAAATTTCGCCGGGCTGCTTTAGTTCGATGCCACGTAAATTGATTTCATGTTCAACAAATATTTCTAATACTTCTCGGGCAATGCCGACTCGATCGCAACAAACAATTTCTAAACGCATTTACCTTACCTTAATAGCCAAGTATTCCTGTTTGCTATTGTAAACTAATTTGTACAACAAAAAAAAGCCCCCTGAGGTAGGAGGCTGCTATTATCTAATGTAAGCAAATATTACAAAAGTTTGTCAGTTTTTGCTGCACAAATAAAATCATTACGGTGTAGCCCTTTAATAGCATGTGTCCACCAAGTAATTTTTACTTTGCCCCACTCTAATAAAATCGCTGGATGATGGAATTCTTCTTCGGCTAATGCAGAGACTTTATTTGCAAATGCCCATGATAATTTGTAGTTCTTAAATTTATACTCACGTTCAAGCATCATAACCCCGTCACGCACTTCAGGGATCCAGTCTGGTATTTGTGATAAAAGTGCCGGTAACTCTTCATCACTCACTTGTGGCGCGCCAACTTGGCATGCTTCACATTTTTGTACAGATAATTGCTCAGTCATTATTTTTCCTTAACTCACATTGTTAATTTCTTTTGCTGGAAACTTCGCTGGGTGTAAGCCTAAGGCTTGTGCTTGCTCAACCAACTCCATAATATCAGCCACTTCATATTTTCTTAAATCATCTAAATCACTTACTTTATTCAGCATATAATAAATAGGCTGCATAACATCTATTCGATATGGCGTTCTTAATACATCAAGTATGTTAAGTTTTTCACGTTCAACAATATCGCTTTCAGTCGCGTGAATGGTTTCGCTCGGTGAAGACAAAATACCACCGCCATAAACTTTAATCCCCTCAGGGGTATCTAACAAACCAAACTCGACGGTAAACCAATATAAACGAGCTAAAAAGACTCTTTGCTCTTTAGTCGCATTGAGACCCATTTTTCCATAAGCCTCAGTATAATCAGCAAACGACTTATTGGTTAATAAAGGACAATGACCGAATATCTCATGAAAAATATCAGGTTCTTGCAGATAATCAAACTCTTCTCGGCTGCGGATAAAAGTAGCTACTGGGAATTTTTTTTCTGATAACAACTTAAAAAACGCACCAAAACCAATTAATGCCGGTACAGGCTCGCACTGCCAACCTGTTGTTTCTTTTAGTACTTTACTAACTTCTGCCAACTGTGGAATTCGGTCATGTGGTAAATTTAATAATTTTGAGCCAAATTTATATTCGTCACACGCTTTGTTTTCAACACATTTTAATTGACGAGTGATCAATTCCTGCCAAACGCTATTTTCTTCATCTGACCAATGAATGTGACCATTTTCATCAGCAACTCGCGAAATATACTTCGTCGCCATCCCCATGATATTACCTTATTTTAATTTTTATCATTATACACTCACCAATGAGTGAGTCATGTTCTACAATGATAATAAAACAAGCTAGACGGGAAAAATACCAAACGCTAACTGACTATTATTTAACCAGACAATAATAACGTATAGAAAAAATTACAAAAATGTAAATGCAAAAACAATAACAAATAAAATCAATAAGATAAAAACAACTTATTTAGGCCTCGTAAGGAATAAAACTACCTTATTAATAATTTTTTGACCTGGCTAAGTATTTTTTTCCTCACTTGAGCTGTTTTAGGGGTGTTTTCTTCAAAAGGAATGGGTCGACAAAGCTTAATAGTCTGAATACCCAAGCGTGACGTTAACATACCCGCACCAAGTCCTTGTGCCATGCGCGCAGATAACTTACCTAATAGCTCAGCACCAACCAAGTCAGCTCCTAAATCAATGACTAACTCACTCGCGCCGGCATAAGCCATATTAACAAAAACTTGTTTAATTAATTTTATTCGACTCCAGTAGCCAATTTTTAAACCATAAAGGGCGGCAACTTTGTCAATCATCCGTAAGTTTCGCCAAAAAATTAGCATCATATCAACAAGTGCAATAGGACTTAAAGCAACTAATACTACGGCTTCTGTTGAGAACTTAGCTACCTCATCCAAGGCTTTTTCGTCAACTTTTGAGAGCACTTCACGCGAATATAATTGCAGTAACTCTTCATCGCTGTATTCCTCTTTGACCAACGAGTGCCAGCTTTTTTCATGCTCAGACATCAAATCACAAGGTAAATTTGCTGAAATGCTTTCACATAAGGCTTTTACGTCAATATGTCGAGGGGAAGCTAAATCGGTTGCTAATATATCTTTCGCTTTTGCTTGTGTACTTTGCTGGCGTTTAAATTGTCTTAATGCTGAATACTCTCGTATGGCCGTTGAACCAACAATAACTGACAAACCAAAGAGCAGAACACCATACATACCAGCTAAAATAGGAGATTGGGCAAAGCCCTGTTGAAAAAAGGTAAATGTTTCTACCATAACAACGCCAGCAAAAACAGTGCCTAAAACCCGCCATAACCAACGAGGCTTTGTTTTTTCCTTTGGGTTATCATCATTTAGATACCCTTGCTTAATTAACGATAAATCTTCTGATGCCTGCCAATCGTCATTACCGACAATAACTTGTTGGCCATTTGAAGGTAAATGACTTTTCTTTATAGTTAACTCATCATTTTCAAAAAGAATTTGCTGTTGATATTTTTCATCGAGTTCATTCATCTATTTTATCTCCAAGCAAAATGGTATTACTTGCTTCATTCTTATATTTATCAAGGTCGATCATTTCATTTTATCACCAAGTAAAAACTGCATCACTTGATCCATACGCAGGTGTGGTAGGCATTCATGTTGTCCAATCGGATCCATTGGAGCAAAGCTAATAAAATTAAACGTCTCTTGCTGCCAATAATCTTGTTCGGGTAATTTATTCGGCACCGCACCTGGAAAAACCGTAATTAGTTCTCCATTTTCAGAGCGTTTGCCGCGAAGCACAGGAATGTCTTGCCCCTGGTAACGACTCGTTCCTGCTTGTGTCGTTTTAACAGAAGCTAGCGCCAGTGTTTTCATTTCAATAACATCATAATTTAACTGATGTTTAGTTTGATAAACAAGCTGGTCGAGTAATCTGACTAAGTTATGGTGTTGCTCTGGCGTAACATGGTCAGCTTTGGTTGCAGCAAATAATAACTTATCAATTTTTGGCGCAAACAAACGAGAAAACAAACTGCTTTGACCATAGCTAAAGCTTTCCATAATCATGGTCATTGCCGTTTTCAAATCAGCAAAACTCTCTGGGCCGTTATTTAAGGGGGTTAAACAGTCTGCTAATACAATTTGTCTATCGAAATTAACAAAATGCTCTTTATAAAAAGCCTTAACAACACGTTCTTTATATTCAATAAATCTTGCTCTTAGCATACCGATTAAACAGTCATCACTGGCATTTTGATAAGCATTTTTATCCATTTTTTCAAAAGCAGTGAAAGGAAAAAATTGCAAGATAGGCGCATCGGCTAATTCTCCAGGTAAGATAAAGCGTCCGGGCTGAATAACCGACAAACCAAGTTCGTGTCGAAAGTGTAATAAGAGCTCAGTATATTCTTTTGATAAGTCAGCCAACCTTTGTTCATCGACCTTGGCAAAGGGATCTATTTGATTCACTTTTTCTATAAAGGTTTCTGCTGATTTAAACCTAGGTTCGGTAAGCAATAATGCTGTTGTTTGTTGTGACCACTGCTCGAACGTTTGATTTAACATCGGTAAATCAAGTAACCACTCTCCTGGATAATCAGTAATATCTAGGTATAAAGTTGCTGTATCACTGGCATATTTCAACAATGACTCTTTGGGCTTATAACGAATAGCAAGTCGCATCTCACTAATACCATGGGTCGGCTCAGGCCATGTTGGTTCATTTTGTGAAAAAGCTGACATTGCTTGGTCATATTCAAAACGGCCAATGTGTAAATGCTTTTGAGGCACTCGTTTAGCGGCAATGAAGCGCCCTTGATGAACAACATTAAAAAAACCAAGTTGTGAATTATTGCCTTCATTAACGAGTTGGTTGACTAAAGAAGTAATAAAGGCTGTTTTACCACTACGGCTAAGACCTGTAACGGCCAAAGTAACGTGTTGGTCAAGCGTTCGATTTAATAAATCACTCGCTTTTTGCTTTAATTTATTCAGCTTTATTTTATTTATAAATGCCATGAATTATCTTACTGAAAGTTATAATAATATTTAATGGTTACACTTAATCACAAAGATAAGTCGTACGCTTAACTATTTATTAAGTGAACAACCCAAAAAGGCGGCAAAAGCCGCTTTTAAATTTTTTATTGATCACAACTTATTGATTTCTCGAGAAACAGTAAATTCAGGTGAGGTAACATAATGCTCCATCGCTCGAACTTCCCTTTCTAGGGATTTAAATTTATGCCTAATATCCTGAAAAGCTTGTTTAGGTGGCTCTCCAGATTGCCAAATACGCGATTTCACCTTAATAGACTCAGAAGAAAGTTCTTCTTCTGTGTTCATGGTAGCTGATGCATATTGTGATTGTGCTGGTTGTGGTTTTTTAGTGGTAGCGCCTGGTTTTTTATCTAAAATAAACCAACCAGCAATATAAATAACGACAAACCAACCCATACCTAGCAAAACACCCGAAACCACTAGGATACGCACTAACCATGTTTCCCAGCCAAAGTAATCAGCTAGACCAGCACAGACGCCAGCAATTTTTCCTTGGGTCGAGTTTCTGTATAATTCACCACGGCGCTTGTCTGTCATACCTTGCTTCTCCAGTCAGGTGTTTCAGCATCTAAAATAGCTTCAAGCGTTTTAATTCTATCGGTCATTTTATCCGCTAATTCAGAAAGTTCAGATAATTGCTTGTACTCTTCTTCACTAAAACCTTGGGTTATCTGGCGCTTACTTCGGTAATGTAAAATTAACCAAATAGGGGCAACTAACAACATAAAAATGATGACAGGAACCATTATAAGTTCTTCCACAGTACTTCTCCTTATAAGTTATTCAACACAAACTGAGTTATTTAGTTTTTCTTATCTGATTTCATTTTAGCTTTTAATTGCGCTAATTCATCATCAATATTTTCATCAGACTCTAAATCAGAGATTTCATCTGCTAATGATTTGCTCCCTAAATCAAGTGACTCAACTTGTGATTCAATATCATCAATTTTACGTTCATAACTGTCAAAGCGACTTAGTGCGTCATTAACTCGACCACTATCGATATTCTTTTTAACTTTTAAACGAGACGTCGCTGTTTTTTCTCGCATGATAATTGCTTTTTGTCTTGCTTTTGCATCGGCTAACTTTTCTTGTAACTGAGAAACTTCACTTTGTAATTTAGCAATATGATCATCAACGTGGTTCAACTCATCTAAAAGTGACAGTGCATTCTCAGCACACTTTTTCTTTTCAACGAGCGCCGCTCTTGCTAAATCTTCACGGCCTTTACTTAAGGCTAGTTCAGCCTTTTCTTGCCATTGTTGCTCATCTTTTTCAAAACGAGTCGCTTGACGAGATAAATCTTTCTTATCAGCTAAAATTTTAGCCGATGACGAACGTACTTCAACTAAAGTATCTTCCATTTCTTGAATGATCAACCGTACCATTTTTGCAGGATCTTCTGCTTTATCTAACAGGTTGTTAATATTCGAATTAATAATATCTGTAAACCTAGAAAAAATACCCATAACAACTTCCTCATTCAATAATTTAATTTAATGTTACTTATATTCTTTATTCATGTTTTGCGCCAAGTTTTACTATTAACTTAACTTCATGTTTTAAATAAAGTTATTATAATTAAAAAAAACACTTCAAACCTGGCGATTAATAAAATACACTATTTGTTAGTGAAATAAACCAATTATTAGGTCAAGTAATGTCGCGTTTTAATCAAAAGGATAATCTTCTTGGACAAGCAAATAATTTTCTTGAAGTTTTAGAGCAAGTATCACAAGTAGCGCCTTTGAGTAAACCTGTGCTTATAATTGGAGAAAGAGGAACAGGTAAAGAGCTTATTGCGGCTCGGCTTCATTACTTATCTAAACGTTGGGATCAAAATTATTTAAAGCTTAATTGTGCGGCATTAAATGAAAACTTATTAGAAACAGAATTATTTGGCTATGACAGTGGTGCATTCACCGGCGCAAGTAAACGTCATGAAGGTCGTTTTGAGCGTGCGGACAATGGCACCCTCTTTCTTGACGAAATAGCCAATACCACGGGGTTAATTCAAGAAAAACTCTTAAGAGTCGTTGAATATGGTGAGTTTGAGCGTGTGGGTGGCTCAAGAACTATTAATACCAATGTGCGCTTAATTGCCGCAACCAATGAAGACTTACCTACCTTAGCCGATGCTGGTGAATTTAGAGCAGATTTACTTGACCGACTTGCTTTTGATGTTATCACTCTACCACCGCTTCGAGAACGAATTGAAGACATCATGATGTTAGCTGAAAGCTTTGCGATTAACATGGCGCGCGAATTAGAATTTGAGCTCTTTAGCGGTTTTACTGAAAAAGCGAAACGTGCCATGCTTGAATATCATTGGCCTGGAAACGTACGAGAATTAAAAAATGTTGTCGAGCGTAGTGTTTATCGTTGTAATAACCCACATTTACCCGTGCATGACTTAGTCATTGACCCATTTGAGTCCCCTTATCGACCTTCTCAGCGCATTAAAACCCAAGACAGGATATCGGTGGTAGCGCCGAGTGTTGATAAAGAGAAAAACGAAGAAAAACGTCAAGAAGTAATCCATCAACAATTGCCCGTTAGTCAATCATTGGTCTTCCCTTTATCATTAAAAGACCTTTCTCAGGATTATGAGATTGATTTGATTCAGTCTGCTTTAGAAAATTGTCAGTATAATCAAAAGAAAACTGCCGACGCACTCAAATTAACCTATCATCAACTAAGAGGTTACTTGAAAAAGTATAACTTATTAGAAAGTGCAGTAGACGAAGGGTAGTTGAGCTATATGTCGATATTCGCTGTTAAAAAACATTTTTTGAAGATAATGATATTGCCATTTTTATGTTGGATGACGGCATGTGATATTGATAATGATCCCTCATTAAGTGACCATAGTATTGTCTATTGCTCAGAAGGCTCTCCTGAAAGTTTTAATCCGCAAACGGTTACCTCTGGTACCACCATTGATGCTACTTCTAATCAACTCTATAACCGATTAATTTCATTTAGAGGCGAAGAAAATACTATTGCTCCGTCGTTAGCAAAGTCATGGCATGTGACACGTGACGGTAAAATGGTTACCTTTTATTTACGCAAGAATGTTGCCTTTCATCAAACCGATTATTTTACCCCAACACGTTTTTTTAATGCCGATGACGTACTGTTCAGTTTTAACCGTATTTTATTACCTAAGCACCCTTTTCATCAAGTTTCGGGTGGAAAATACCCTTTTTTTCAAAGTGTAAGTTTTTCAAATGTCGTTGAAAGTATTGAAAAAATCAATGAATACACGATACGTTTTAAGTTCAAATACGCAGACAGTTCAATTTTGGCTAACATTGCCAGTGACTTTGCCGTCATATTATCAAAGGAATATGCTGACACCTTAGTGTTAAAAAATATTAAGCGAGAAATAGACACGCTGCCCATTGGCACGGGTCCCTTTAAACTAAAAGACTATCGTCCCGGCTCCTATATTCGCTATGCCCCCCATAAAACGTACTGGGATCAACCGAGTACTTTAGAGCAGCTTATTTTTGATATAACGCCTAGTAATACTGGGCGATTAACAAAATTATTAGCGGGTGAATGTGATGTAATTGCTTTTCCCATTGCTCATAACAAAATAAAAAGTAAACCTGAATTAGAGCTACAAGCAGTGACTTCTTTTAATGTCGGTTATCTTGGTTTTAATGCCCTAAAGCCACCTTTTAATAATGTAAAAGTACGTCAAGCGGTTGCATTAGCCGTTAACAAGCAAGCCATTATTGAAACTGTCTATCAATCTAGAGCGGATATAGCACATAGTTTATTACCTACAACCTCTTGGGCTTATGATAAGAATACTTTACCGCAAACATTTGACTTAGCTGAAGCTAAAAGATTGCTAACTGAGGCTGGCTTTCCTAATGGTTTTACTATGAATCTCTGGGCGTTACCGGTACAACGGGCATATAATCCAGACGCGGTTACTATGGCTAAATTAATTCAAGCAGATTTAAAGAAAATAGGTATTAATGTGTTAATTGAAAACTCTCTCGATATGGGCTCTTTTCTTGAACAGCTGTCAAAAGGTGAGCATCAGAGTGTCTTATTAGGCTGGTCAGCGGATCACCCAGACCCAGACAACTTTTTTACACCACTGTTGAGCTGTTCATCGGCTAGGAGTGGTAATAACAGAACATTTTGGTGTCATAAAAAGTTTGATAACTTAATACAGCGAGCATTAGAAACAACAAATGTGGCACAACGTAAAAAATTTTATAGCCAAGCGTTGGCGATTATTTCAACTGAAGTACCATTAATTCCCATTGCCCACTCTAAACGATTTCAAGCAAGGAAAAATATTGTTAAGGGTGAACTATTATCTCCCTTTGGTGGTATCGACTTTAGCAGGGTGAGTAAAAACTAATATGCTAATATTTACTCTACGCCGCCTAAATTTATTCATTTTCACCATGTTTCTACTGACTTTACTGTCTTTTAGTTTGAGCTTTTTATTTCCTGGTGAGCAGTTAATCAATATTTCTGGGCAAATCAATGCGACACCTAAGCAGTTGATCGTTTTAGCTGAGCAGTATCAAACAAATAATAATATTGCTCAGCAATACTTTGCGTATATAAGTCATCTTTTCCAGGGAGACTTAGGTATTTCAATGGCCAGCCAATTGTCTATAAGTAACGAGATCATGCGCTTCTTACCAGCGACAATTGAACTGACCTTAGTGGCACTTTTTATTGCTATGATCTTTGGCATTCCTATTGGCTTTATTGCCGCTATTAAACACCGTAAAGCTACCGACAATATTATTTTAACTATTTCTATGCTGGGTTATTCAATTCCTGTTTTTTGGTTAGGCTTACTAGCGATTCTTATTTTTTCTATCCAATTAGGTTGGTTGCCATCAGCAGGACAGCTTAGCTTAGTGTTTGAAATAGAACATGTTACTGGCATACAGTTTATAGATATTTTATTAAGTGACAGTCCTTATAAATGGCAAGCTTTTCAAGATGCCAGCGCACATATATTTCTGCCAGCGTGTGTTATCGCCCTTGCGCCTGCGACCATTTTTGTGCGCTTAGCTCGCACAGCAATGATGGATGTGCTCGACAGCCAATACATACGGGCAGCTAAAGCAAAAGGGCTAAGCTTTAAACAAATTATTTATCATCACGCGATACGAAATGCTATGGTGCACGTTATTCGTGATGTTGGCTTACAGTTTGCTAACTTAGTAACTATTGCCATGGTGACTGAAGTTATCTTTAGCTGGCCAGGCATCGGCCGATGGTTAATAGAAAGTATATTTCAGCGTGACCACACATCAATTCAAGGTGGGCTTTTAGCGCTTTCTAGTTTTATTTTTATTGTGCATATTGTCATCGATTTTATCTATGCAGCACTTAATCCTTTAGCAAGAGAGAGTCGAAATGGCGCGTGATAAAATATACTTAGAGGAAGAGTTTCCTTCACCGTTACTGCAACTTTGGCATAATTTCAAAGTAAAACCTGTAGTGATGATAGGTTTTAGCTGTTTTATTTTCTTAACAATTCTCGCTTTATTTGCACCTTTTATTACCCCTTATACTCCCGTTGAAAATCACTTAGATTTTTTATTACTGCCACCAGCATGGCACGAAGATGGTAATGTCAGTTTTTTATTAGGCACCGATAATTTGGGTCGTGACATGTTGTCTCGCTTAATGCACGGCACGTCACTAACTTTTGGCTTAAGTTTTGTTGTGGTGCTTATTTCTTTAGGTATTGGTGGTGTTATTGGCTCGGTATCAGCTTTAACATCAGGAATAAAATCAAGCTTTCTTAACCATTTTCTTGATGTGATTTTATCTATCCCTTCTTTATTACTGGCCATTGTTATTGTTGCTATCTTGGGGCCAGGGTTGAGTAATACCTTATGGGCGATTATCATCGTGCTCATTCCACAGTTTGTCCATATAACCCGTAATGTCGTTACTCAAGAGTTCAGAAAAGACTATGTACTGGCTTCACGATTAGACGGCGCAAGTTCATTTAGAATTTTATATTACTCTGTTTTCCCCAATATTCTAGAGAAATTAATTAGCCAAGCAACGTTAGCCCAGTCTGCTGCGATACTTGATATTGCTGCATTAGGCTTTCTTGGATTAGGCGCACAAATTCCCATGGCAGAGTGGGGGGCGATGCTAAAAAACGGTATCGATTTATTCTATATTGCTCCGTGGACGGTTTATCTGCCTGGTTTGGCGATTCTTTTTGCCGTGGTGGCAACTAATTTAGTTGGTGAAGGTATGAGACACGCCCTTAAAATCAGTAAGGAAGCTTAATGAACCTTCTCGACATCAGAAATTTGTCTATTGTGCTAAAATCAGCGACTAACCCTATTTTAGCGGTTGACCGTGTCAGTTTAACCATGAAAGAGGGTGAAGTTCGTGGTTTAGTTGGAGAGTCTGGTTCAGGAAAATCTTTATTGGCTCAAGCTATTATTGGCGTACTTGATGAAAAATGGCATGTCGACGCCGATAGGTTTCACTGGCGAGGAAAAGATTTAATGCGCTTATCTGTTGATGAACGTAAAGCCATTATTTCAAAAGATGTCGCGATGATATTTCAAGAGCCGATGGCGTGCTTAGACCCAACGATGACCATAGGGATGCAACTTACCGAGGCGGTTGATGGCGAACAATTAACGGGTTATTTTTGGCAAAAAAATCAACAACGTAAAGAAACCGCGATTAGTCTTTTACATAAAGTCGGTATTAAGCAGCATAAAATTTGTTTAAAAAAATATCCTCATCAGCTTAATGAAGCGTTATGTCAGCGAGTCATGATCGCCATGGCACTCGCCAAACGCCCTATTCTCCTCATTGCAGATGAACCAACTACGGCAATGGAGAGTACCAATCAAGGCCAAATTTTTCGCCTATTGGCGAGTTTAAATCAATTAAAAAACATGTCGATATTATTGATAAGTCATGACCTTGAGAATGTCACACATTGGACAAATACCATTACGGTAATGTACAGCGGACAATTTGTTGAAGCGGGTACCACTAAGCACATATTTGAACAACCGTTTCATCCCTACACTCGAGCACTGGTTGATAGTAGCCCAAAATCAAATAGTGGCTTGCCAGCAAAATCACGGTTGATGGCGCTACCCGGCAGTATTCCTATTTTACAACATTTACCTATAGGTTGCCGATTAGGCCCAAGATGCCCTAGAGCTCAACAGGCCTGTGTTGTAGCACCTAAGGTAACAAACTATCATGGCCATCAATTTAGCTGCCACTTCTCGCTAAAGGGAAGTTATTAATATGACAATATTATTACAGGTTAATAATTTAAGTAAGTCGTTTAGAATAGGCCGAAAATGGTTTAATCAAAAATATTTTACCGCACTCGAACCGATTTCATTTGAGGTACAAGCTCACCATACCTTAGCTATTGTTGGAGAAACCGGATCGGGTAAATCAACCTTAGCAAAATTATTGGTTGGTGCGGAACTGCCTTCAACAGGTAGCATAAAACTTAATGGCCAAACATTACAACCTGGAGACTTTAAGCAAAGATGCCAGCATGTACGGATGATATTTCAAGACTCTGGGACAACATTGAACCCAAGCTTAACCATTGGGCAATTGCTGAATGAACCTTTATTGATCAATACCAAATTAAATGAAGAAGACCGCCACTGTCTGATTCGAGAAACATTACAAAAAGTAGGTTTGCTCGCTGAACATATGAATTTTTATCCGCACATGTTCTCTGGTGGTCAGAAACAACGCATATCATTAGCTCGGGCGATAATATTACAACCGCAGGTGATTATATTAGATGAAGCCTTAGCTTCTCTCGACCCTTCGTTACGCTCGCAAATGATTAACTTGTTGCTCGATTTACAAGAACAGATGGGACTCGCTTATATTTTAATTTCTCATAACTTAGGTATTGTTAGGCATTTTAGCGATAAGATAATGGTTTTAAGTAAAGGACAAGTCGTAGAGATGGGCGACACCGCAAAAATTCTCAGTCGACCAAAACATCAATATACCAAAAAACTTATTCTCAACCAAAGATTCCAACTGTTACACCGCTAACAACTCGCTTAATGGTTATATCAATAAAGCCAGCAAATGCTGGCTTTATAAGAGTGAAGATAAAGTAACCAAGACTTTATTTCTCAGCGCGTCCCATAAATTTACGTTCTTCGGTATTCACTTTGATTTTATCACCGATTGAAATATGTTCTGGCACCTGAACGGTTAAGCCCGTAGATAAAATTGCCGGCTTAGTGCGAGCTGTTGCCGAGCCACCTTTAATTGATGGGTCTGTTTCAGTAATAACCAGTTCAACACTCGGGGGTAAATCAATACCAACCGCAGCACCATCAACAATAATAATTGATAAACCTAAGGTATCTTCACAAATAAATAGAGCTTCGTCAGCAATACTTTCTTTGTTAAGATTGTATGGCGTGTAATCTTCATTGTCCATAAAGACATATTCATCACCATCGATGTATGAAAACATCGCGGGACGTCGGCTTAAGTCAGCAAAGTTCAGCATATCCGAGTCTTTAAACGTCTCATCAATCTTACCGCCAGTGACAACATCGTACATACGCATACGGTATAAACTACCACCAGCACGACCTTGAGGAACTGAACGCTCTATATCTCTTACAATAAATACTTTTCCGTTATGCTCTACCGCAGCATTTTTCTTTATATCACTGGCCTTTGGCATGGATAATAATTCCTAAAATTAAATGTCAGAGAAAAATAGCACGAACTTAACATGATGAAAATGTTTTAGTATGCAAATTTTTCGGTTTTATCAGGTTATTCACTTTTTAAAATATAATCTAAACCGCCCGTTATAGCAGCCACTTGCGCAAGAATGCAATTTTCATCGTCAACTTTTGGGCTATCAGGGTAAACTTCGGTGGTGGTCAAGAATTTAGCATTGGTTAAGCCCATACATAATCCTAGCTCTCGCGCAGCATAATTTATAACGCCAGGCTGTTCAAGGGGTACGCCGATCAATTTACCGCTTTTGTCAGCGGGCGCTATATGGGTAACTTCTTCAACGGCATCAATAATCGCTTTTTGAAAGTCAGCGACTGGCTTTACGCTATCGGCGACTAAATAAAAGCCATCAGGGATTTGCCATTCTTTTTCTTGTATCGCATCTCGAGCACAAAGTGCTGGCCGAAATGTGGAATTATCAGTGTCAGTCGTTTCGTGTAAATCAATATGCACGAAAATATCACGGTTGAGCTCGGCAACATACTTCATTATCGCTGCTGATTCTTGCGCTGGACTGTTTTGATAAAAAGAACGATTAGGGTCTATCGCTTTGCAATTCCAACGGTTAACCGTTTCATAACCCCAAGGGCTGATACAAGGCGCAATGACAATATTAAAGTGTTCCGCATATTTGCCAGCTTGTGTTTGGGCAAAGCGTAATGCACCCTGCACACCGCTGGTTTCATAGCCATGAACACCACCGGTCACTAAAACTGTTTTTTTATTGTCTTGCCAGTTTTTTGTTTTAATCACATACAAAGGATAACGACTTTCATTAAGCGATAATGCGCCATACTGAAGAACATCAAAATCTTCTTTTATTGCGCTTATCTTTTCAACGACTTCATCTTGATATGAACGGGTTACCGTTTGTGCTTTAAACCACTGAACATTTTCTTTTTCAGTCCATTTTTTGCCCGGCGTTCCAATCGGATAGTTTTCTTCTTGATTCATTTGATTTTCTTTTGATATTGTAAATATTATCAGCAAGTTTACACGCACATAGGAACAACCGTAAGGTCATTATCAATAAATACGCTGATTCAACCAGAAAAAAGGATAAAGCTCAACAATCAGCCTTATCCTTTAAGCTAAATAGACTACTGCGGGCAGTTCAATGGTGCGCTATTCGCTTTGCTTGGCACTAATCGAATATGGTTAACAGATAAATTAACCGCGCCCGAGGTACGCAATTCAAAAGGCACAGCAATTTTACTCAGCTGTAGACCTTTCTCAGCAAAGCAATTTAAGCTAATAGCAATATCTTGCCACTCACCTTGCTTAGATGCCGCTAATTGGGCTTGAATATTATAACTTGCCTGACAATTTGCGCTGTCGCCAATCGTTCCACAATTCATGGTGATGTAAACAGGCGTGTTAATATCACTGTCTCTTTTAACTGAAAATGTTAAGGCCGAATTTTTTTCAAGTTCACTAGTAAGATCTTCTCTAAAACCGTTGCTGTTGATAAATTTAACTCCCGCACTCGCTGCGCCAGTGGTCTTGAGTCGAAATGAATCTTCTTGTATCTCTTTATCAACTGTTCGATAAAAAATTCCTTTAAGTGATTCACTACTCGACTCTATTTCAATGCTTTGTTGTTGAGAAAATAATAACATTTTCCACGGCGCTATCGCCTTACCTAGGAAAATATCAGTAATTAAATGCGTATTAAGCGCCACATTAGAATGCTCAGATAAGTCAGCTAATAAAGTGTCATCTTGATAGGTTAAACCATAACCATATGAAAATAATGGTTGGTAGTCTTCGTCAAAACGATTGACAATTTGTGTCGGTAGTTTAGGCCAAGAGAAAGACAATTTACCGGTAAAGTCGTGTTGGATGTTATCAGCTGGGCTTTTCAATAAAACATCTGCGATTGCTTTACCCTCAGAGCCCGGTAGCCATGCAGCGACAAAAGCATTACTAG
The DNA here is from genome assembly GCF_014076785.1 of Colwellia sp. MB3u-55. NCBI lineage: Bacteria > Pseudomonadati > Pseudomonadota > Gammaproteobacteria > Alteromonadales > Colwelliaceae > Colwellia > Colwellia sp. MB3u-55. The sequence goes on along the minus strand of NZ_JACGUS010000115.1, from coordinate 117,155 downwards.
CATTGAGTTCGGCATTGACCCACATGGGTCGACCACTAATAAAAACAGCAACAACAGGTATTCCCTTTGCTTTAAGTGATGTAAGTAATGCTAAATCTTTTTTATGACCGCGCTGATATTCAAGGTTATCAATATCACCATGCCCTTCGGCATAAGGTTCTTCACCAAAAACGACAATCGCTACATCGGGTTTGTTTGTGTAGCTGCCATCAACACTCAAAGTGACTTGACCACCTGCAGCACTGACTTGTTGTTCAATCCCAGAATAAATAGAAGAGCCACCGATAAAGTCTGAATTTTTATTACCGGTTCCTTGCCAAGTAATACTCCAGCCCCCTGACTGTTTACCGATATTATCAGCGGCATCGCCGGCCACTAAGATGTGCTGCTTAGGTGATAAGGGTAATAGCTGCCCGTTGTTTTTTAACAGCACTAAGGATTCTCGAACGGCCTGACGAGCGACTTCGCGGTGCGACTCACCGCCAATTAAGGCGATGTTCCCTGATAAAACACGCTTGGCAGGACTGGGCTTTTCAAAAAGCCCGGCCCGGACCTTCACCCGTAAAATACGCGTTACGGCATCATCAATACGTGACTGCAGAATATCGCCTTGCTTTACTTGTGCAATTATATTGTCATAGAGTGGTCGCCACGCTTCTGTTGGCACCATAAAAATATCTAAGCCGGCATTAACCGCCTGAGCGCAATTTTCTTTAATACAGCCTTTAACTTGTCCGTGACCATTCCAATCACCGACAACAAAACCGTCAAAACCCATTCTATTTTTCAAGACATCGGTTAGCAGATACTTATGACCATGGACTTTATCTCCATGCCAACTATTAAATGAAGCCATTACCGACTGAGCTCCCGCCGTTAAACCGCCAACATAGCCTTGGGCATGCACGGTAAAGAGCTCTTGCTCGCTCGCTATATTTTCGCCTTGATCATCGCCACCTTGCGTACCGCCATCACCGATAAAATGTTTAATGGTACTGATCACGCGTTTATCACCTAAAAAATCTTTATTCGCATGACCTTGTAAACCTTTAACGACTGACGCTGCGTATAAGCGAACAATCTCGGGATCTTCTGAGTAGCCTTCATAGGTTCTTCCCCAACGATCATCTCTAACCACGGCAACGGTTGGAGCAAACACCCAATCAATACCAGTAACCATGACTTCTGTCGCGGTTATTTCTGCTATTTTCTCAATAAGTGTCGGATTATTTGCTGCGCCCAAGCCAATATTATGAGGAAAAAGTGTCGCTCCGATAACATTATTATGACCGTGCACCGCATCAGTGCCCCACATCGTTGGAATTGTTGAACCATCGAGTGAATCATCAACAGATGCTTGATACATTTTCTCAGCTAATAAAACCCAATCAGCAGGGGTCGAATGCTTATTATTATTGGGGAAACCTCCACCACCATTTAAATAAGAGCCAAAACCATAGGTACGCATATCCTCAAGGGTAATATCACGAATTTCAGGTTGGATCATTTGCGCCACTTTTTGTTGCAAGGTCATCTCAGCCAGAAAGTTAGCCACTCTTTGTTCGACTTGCGTATCTTTTTTAACGTCACTTTCAAGTTGAGGCCAAATTTTATCGGCTTTATTGCTATCAATAGCTTGTGCCTCTGGCACCGTCAACGTCAAATTTTCAGCAGGGCTGCAGCCAAGGATTAATAACGAAAGCGTGATAAGAAACCCATTTTTTTTGTCAAATTTTAAGTATTTCATTGCGTTGATATTCATTATGTTTTTATGACTACCTTGCTACCCTTCAAACCGTAAAAGACGATATAGATGTAACAAAATAAAGGTAAGATAAAAGCAAACTGCACACTGATACTATCCGCTAACAGGCCCTGTAATACGGGGACGATGGCGCCACCAACGATCGCTAAGCAAAGGATACCCGCTCCCTGACTGGTGTGCTTTTTAAGGCCACTTAACGCCAAACTAAAAATCGTTGGAAACATAATAGAGTTAAATAACCCGACTAATAAAATGGCCCACATCGCTATACTGCCAGAGCTTAAAATAGTGATGGCAATTAAAATCACTGAACAAAGCGCATTAAAGGCTAAGGTTTTACCCGCATCAATTTTTTGCATGACTGCAGCGCCAATAAAGCGCCCAACCATAGCTCCGCCCCAATAATAAGTAAGGTACTTTGCCGCTTGAGTTTCTTCTAAACCAGCGATATCAGTTTCACCTAAAAAGCTCACCAAAAAGCTGCCAATTGACACTTCTGCGCCAACATAAACAAAAATACCGATAGCACCTAAAACTAGATGGCGATACTGCCATGCCGACCCTTCAATTTTTTCGCCATCAACGACCTCAGCACTTTCAATATGTGGAAGTTTTAAGAAAGCAAAAATAGCAGCAAGCACTAACAAGGCCGCCATCAGTCCTAAATAAGGCAGTTGTACCGATTCAGCACTGTTTGCTGACATTGAATCAGTCACTTCGTTTAAAATTAATAACGCGCCAAAATAAGGTGCGATAGTTGTGCCTAAAGAATTAAACGCTTGGGTCATGGTTAATCGTGACGAAGCGGTTTCTTTTTTACCCATTAAGGTCACATAAGGATTTGCAGAAACTTGCAAAACGGTAATGCCACTAGCTAAAACGAATAAAGCCGCTAAAAAAACCGGATAACTATGTAAAGAAGCGGCGGGATAAAACATTAAACAACCCAAAGCCGCAATCACTAAACCAACCACAATACCTTTTTGATAGCCCATTTTTTCGACAAACCATCCTGCAGGCAAAGAAACCAAAAAATAAGCGCCAAAAAAGCAAAACTGCACTAGCATGGACTGTGCATAACTTAACGAAAAAATAGCCTTTAAATGGGGGATCAAAATGTCATTTAAGCAGGTAATAAATCCCCACATAAAAAATAATGATGTCAGTGAAATTAACGCAAAGCGAGTAGAGTTATCTCCACCAAATCCATTAGATGAATTCGCTTGTGAGGTTTTGCTTTGATCTAAAGTAAAAGATGTTCCAGCCATGTGGTGAGGTCCTATTGCTTAAAAATAAACACAAAGAATTTAGCTACGTCCGGTAGCAAGTTTATTCTTTATATCGCTTAAAATTGGTGATGTTAATAACAAACCTATATCAGGCTTTATTATTGACTTTTTTTTATTATAATTTGGCAGTAAAACCGCGAGAACACTGCTTACTGTCATTAATTTATCTTGAGTGATACAACAAATAGTTGCAATTTAAATGAGGTGTAGTGGGTAATCAATGCGTTAAAAGCGAATTTAAATAACACCGTAAGATGAATTAACCCAATAGCAGACAAAATTAAATCGCAAAAGGGTTTAATTAATTACCTCTGAGCTAACTTAACATGAAATAAGGGCTCTTATGGCTGCAAAGTGGCTTTATATTGCAGATCAAAACAGTGTCTCGGCTTTTATTAATTGACGATTCAAATAATCTCGTTGTTTTTTAATTTTCAAAGCTTTAGGTTTCACTTTTTGTACTTCTGTAACAATTTTATCGACTGGCCAACCTAGTGCTAATAGTAATAAAGCAATAACAGTTCCCGTTCGACCTGTGCCGCCTTTACAATGAATAGCCACCACACCTTTTTTTTTCAATTCATCGACTATGGTCGGTTTATTTATTGCCCATTGTGTTTCAAAAGCCGTACTCGGCGCTTCATCATCAATAATTGGCAATTGCAGCCAACTAAGCTGATGCTGGCGACAGAGTTCAGGTAAAGAAAGTACCTTGTTACTTGCCATTTCTTCATCAAACATTAAAGTAATCAGCATTGAAACACCCGCTTGCTTCAACTGCTTAAGTGATTGTTCCAGGCTAACTAATTTAGTGCCGGGACAAGGGGTAAATATCAGCTTAGCACCGTTATCCAGCGCTATGACTTCAAAGGGATGTTTATTCACTTAATCTTTACTCTTATTAGTTATATGGCTTGTTAAAACAATTAAAAACTAAAGCTTAACACGCACTGTTTGCAGAGCATTAGCGGCAATAGATACTTGTGCATATTGACTACCAATTTGTAATGAATAGTTTATTGGTGCTTTAGTGGTATTAAGTAATTGTACACTGACCAAACCATTATCATTAATCGCAGCGCTGGCGTGTAAAGCATCTTTGTCTAAGCCATCTAACTGTTGATTAACCTGTAATGCCGTATCACCTGGTCGAATGGTTTTACTAAACTGTGCTAATACATAATAAATCGGGGTGTAATAAACCTCACCTGTCTCAGTATCAATCATGATAGGGGCACCACAAAAGTTACCTACGTGATTAGGGCCACCATGCTTATCGAGTACGATGTTCCAATCTATCCAGCCCTCTAGCCAATGATCTAAACTAACAATAATATTACGTGCATAACGATGAACGGGGGTGTATATCGGATGATCCTCAGGTTTAGGCGCCCAAGTTGCGGTGTACGCCCAGTCGGTCGCATTTTTGTTCCACCAAAAATCATCATTATTGAACCAGTTACTTTCTTTAAAGCGAACAGGATCTAAGATACCTGCTGGTGCATCTTTACCTAAATCATCAATCGTGCCTTCGGTATGTATAATTGAAAATTCTGGAAATTTTTCATGAACCCTATCAAATACATCTTCATTAACTTGATTACTGCTTTCGTACCAATGAACGGCTGTACCATATACATACTCAGACGTTTCTTTGTCCCCGAGTATTTCATCAGTCCAATGCTCCATTTCATCACGATTTTGGTCATAAATAAGTAATTTAACCGCGTTGTGCGCACTCGCTTTTAATTTTGGACCTAAATGGTCCTTAATAAAAGTATTTTGGGTCTTAGGTGTAAAATGCATACTTTCCCATTGACCACTGTTGCCATGCGGTTCATTTACTGGCGTTAGTGCCCAGAGTTCAATACCCTCTTGCTGATATGCATCGAGGTACTTAATAAGGTAGTCTGCATAAGTAGCGACGTACTGTGGTTTTAATTCGCCGCCCGTGCCTTGGTGATTATTTTCAGGTGTTGGCTTAACATAATAGTCTTCAATCGTTTTCATCCAAGGTGGCGCAGTCCATGCGGAAGCGACTATCTTTAAATCTTTGTCAACTTGCTGATTTTTTATCGCGTAAGCTTCTTTTATCATTGGCAACAAATCAAATTGCTCATCTTTAATACCAGGGTAATGTTGAGCGCTAAAACCATCACTGTCTACCGCGATACTGAATGAGGTTAAGTTAGCGTCATCTTTACGTTCTGCATATGAATAGCGACCGTCCACGGCAAAGTCTGTTGCACCAATGTGCGTGCGTGCTATTGAAAAATTAGCGCCCTTTTCGCCGTAAATATTTTCCATCACCTCTGCTCGCTTATCTTTAGTTAAGTGTGCAAGCACAAAAGCGGAAGATTCAGTGAACGATGTACCAATACCAATAATTTTTTGTTTTTTAATATCTGGCCTTACCACAATAACCTTGCCCGTAGCTGTACCTTGTTGAAAGATTAAATTCTGCTGTGGCGCTATTTTATCACCGGCTTCACTAGTCAGTAATATTTCTTGGGTCATTGAAAGCTGGTAATTAATATCGGTGGTATTATTATTCATTTGAGTTGCCTGATTTACTGGTGCACAACTCATTATGGTGAGAGAAGTGATTGTTATAATAAATAACTTATGAATGAATTTTTTTTCAATATTATTCATTTTATGATGCTCATGTCTGTGAGAAGAAAAAGAAAAACTTAATGCTTATCTAAGCGGTTATTTAGCCAAGATAAGCTTACCGAACATACCCGCATCTATCCAACCACGATCAGCCGCTCCACCTTCTGCAGATTCTGAGCCAATAAAGTTTTCACGTAGTTCACTGCCGTCGTTATCACAATAAGCCACCATGAGTCCCATCACTTTGCCAGCAAACAAAGCGACTGGTTTGTTAATATGGCTTGAGTCTGTTGTGGTGTCTTGATATTCATCGTTATAAATATCGATGCTTAGTTCCCAAATAACCGTGTTGCCTTGTTGTTTCCAGTTACTTTGAACATGATGTGAATAGTTCTGCGGTTTTTTGTTGGTACCTATATCTATGGCTTGGTTATCAAGAGACATGTGGTAGGCAAATGCATTATGGTTATATTGGTGATCACCGCCAGAGAAATCTTCATCAATAAAAATCTCTAAGCAATCGTCATCCCAATATTGGCTCAAGGGGTCACGATGAGTATCGATGAGAATGTCATCAATAATTTCAGCTATAATATATAATTTAGCTTGCGTCCAAACCACCTTGTATCGGCCTTGAAAGTCTTCTTTTGAAAATTCTGGACCTAACCAACGTTGATCTAAATTTTGCCACTGTGCTAATTGCCAAACACTTTCATTGGCAATACCATCAACATTTGGCGCTTTTTCAGCATGGGGTGCATAATAATTAAGTCGATTAGCCGCGTGACTATCGGCTGCATAGCAAGGCACAATTGATGCCATAGAAAAAATGGACGCAATAATTATCTGTTTAATACTTAACATTTAATATCCCTTAATTGACAATGACTGTTTACCCAAGTGAGTAACATCTACAGTTATATCAATCATCTAATGAGCGGCTATTTTTAACAACCGTATTACGATAAAGGGGATTTTAGAAGCGGTAGGCTGGTCAATATAAGGCAATAACAAGATCACCTGAATAAAAAATGCCATATTGACCACAAGTTGTCGTCAATATACTACATGTCAGTTAAAAAACTCTTGATCACTTCTCGATAATTACGGCTCACTTTAACTTGGTCATATTCACCTAGTTTAAGAAAAAACTCACCTTTAGTATGAGGGATCACTTTTTGGATATAATTAAGATTAACAATCGTTGAACGGTGCACACGTTTAAACATTTCAGAGTCTAAATCTTCCAGCAAATTTTTCAAGGTGCAGCGTTTAATATGGGTAACTCCTTGCGCATGAACACAAACATAATCTCCTGCTGCGTCAACCCATTCAATATCGGTTTGTTTTAACAGGGTTATATCGTCTCGGTCTTTAATAACGATTTTACGCTCAACTTTGTCGGTATTAAGCTTAGGAAGGCTAATACTCTGCGGAGAAACGCTATCAGGGTTTTCCATTTCATTGATTGAGTCTATCGCACTAATAATGCGAGATTTGTTTAAAGTGTCTTCATCACTTTCACAGCGGACCAACGCACGCTGAATGGCACGCTGAATTCGTTCGTCATCAATAGGTTTAAGAATATAGTCAACGGCATGCACATCAAACGCATCTAAAGCATATTGCTCAAATGCGGTCGTGAAAACCACCATAGGAACAATATCAGATTGTAATTTTTTAATAACGCCAAAACCATCGACACCTGGCATCTGTATATCTAAAAAGAGTAAATCAGGTGCTAAGGCCATCGTCGCTTCAATCGCTTCACGACCATTTTTACATTCGGCAACAATGTCTATTTCAGGAATTTTATTTAACTTTGCACGCAAGAGATTAAGCGCTAAAGGCTCATCATCAACAATAATTGTTCTTAACTTATTCATAAATTTAACTCACCGTCATTGAGTTTGGTACTGGCTAGCAGGTGTTATTTCATCAAGCGTTTCAAAAGGCAGCTTAATGATAGTTTTTAAACCACCTGATGGGATAATATTAAGGTTAAATACGTAGTCATCTGCATATAACACTTTAAGTCTTTCATCTATATTACGCAAGCCAACACCTCGACTCCTTTTTCCTTTCATTTTACTACCGTCAACCGCGGCTCCAGAACCAGTATCGCTTAATTCTAACACCAACATTTTATCAACAACGTCAGCCCATAGACTAATAGTGCCACCGTCTTCATTTTGCGCGATAACATGTTTCATTGAGTTTTCAATAATAGGTTGTATTAATAAACTCGGTATTAAAGCTAACTTTGCATTATCAGAAATTTTAAAATCTAATTTAAGTCGCTCGCCAAAACGGGTTTTCTCTATTTCTAAATATAAGTTAAGGGCGATAATTTCAAATTCTAACGCAATTTTAGTATCAGGGTTATTGTCCAATGAATAACGTAAAAACTTACTTAATTGTACGGTCATGCGCTGAGCTTTCTCTGGAGCTTCGCATTCAATCAGAGAATTAATGGCATTGAGTGTGTTACAAAGAAAATGAGGGTTGAGTTGGTAACGTAACATTTTTATTTTTGCATCTCGGGCTACCGATTGCGCGCTCACTCTTTTTAATTGCTCTTCTTTAGCTTCTGCTGCTTTTGAAAGCAACATTTTATGTTCAAATTGCAACAATTGATAATAGCGAATACCATGAAAAAAACCAGCCCAACAAAAGAAAATAAAGATACTACTAAAATACCAGCCACCAAACTCGTCCCAATTACCAGCAGAGCTGGTCAGCTCTATATAAAGTTTGACTCGAATAAGTGTCCAAATAAAGGAAATACAGATCACTGAAACAAAGGTTATCAGTACGCGGGTAAAAATAGATGATTGCCAACACCTCATGAAAATCCAATAGAGTGGCAATGAGCAAAATATGCCGACAACAGACTGCCAAAAAGTATGATTAAGGTGCTCGACATCGATTTGGACATACCAAAGTGTCAGTGATATCAGGCTAATTAATGAAACAAAAGACCAAAAGCAAATTTGTAAAGCCCAAAATAGATACTCTGGCTTTTTTGAAATAAATTTATTCAAACGTAATAGTGGGTTGTCAGACATATTTGCTCCGAAATCATCTGATATTATACTACCCCTTCCGCCACTGCTGGTCGAATAAAAATTTCCTTACTATCGTTGCTAAAGACCGTTTCACCTCATTAAGGTAGAAATAGCTTAACTTAACTTACTGAGTAAGTCAGTAAGTTAATCGATAGTTCATTGTCATCAAAAGTATTCTTGCTATTTAAGTCAGGTGATTTTATATTTAATCAGCTGAAATTATTAGCTATCTTGAAAGAAAATTAAATTGTTGTTGTTTTAAATGGTGAGACTACATGGATATGGTAAACTCAAATAAATTGATAGCGAATCTATTTTAAAACCTTTATAAGAAGGATTTTATGGACAAATCGCCGTAACAGCAAAGTTTGTAGAAAACTTGCAAATAGGATCTATTTAATGAGATTTTTAACCACCCTTTCTATCCGGTCTAAGTTAGTCATTGCCATGTTAATGGCCGTTATCATATCGACCAGTATTGTTGGCTTTGTCGGCCACTCAAAAGCCAAAGAACTGCTTATATCCAGACTACAACAATCAGATTTACCTAATCTACTGCTACGCGTTCGTAATGCAGTCGATGGCGAAATTTCTGAAATGAAAGTGTTAACAAAATCAATAGCCACTAACCCTTTTCTACTCGATTGGATAGGTTCTGGTGCCAGCAAAGACAATGAAGCTAACGTTATTAGTATGCTGAGTAACATCGCTAAAGATAACAATTTGAGTAATGCCTCCTTCGCCGATCGAAAAACAGCTAAATATTGGAACCAAGATGGCTTTCTTCGTGTTCTCAAAGATGACAGTCTTGATGGTTGGTTTTTTGCATTCACCAATAGTAATAAAGAAGAGTCGGCAAGTACCTACGCTTATCCAAATGGTAATGTAGATGTTTTTATCAACTATCAACAACTTAATGGACGAGGTGTTTCTGGATTATCTAAATCATTTAATGACATGGTTAATTACCTAAACAGCTTTAAAATTGAAGAGTCAGGATTAGTGTATCTTGTTGATCACTCGGGGTTGGTAAAAATTCATCAAGATAAAGCAAAAAGTGAAAAGGCGAACTTGACTGATCTATATAAAGATATAAATTTTCAAACGCTGTTATCAAAACAACCATTTTCTTTTCAAGAAACAGAAAGTTTAATCGTAGCGACAAGCTATATCTCAAGTTTGGGTTGGTATGTTGTTGCAGAAGTGCCAAAGGCTGAATTGTACTTAGCGTTGAATGAGTCGCGAAATTATATGCTAATTTGGTTTGTCATTATTGTTGTGGTGTTTATTTTTATCAGTATCATTTTTGCAAAAAGTTTAACGCAACCTATCAATGATCTCGCTGGATTATTTAAAGCCTTGGGTGATGGTGAAGGCGACCTTAGTTACCGACTAAGTGAAAGCGGCAGTGAAGAAGTCTCACGTCTGGCCCATGGTTTTAATACTTTTATCAGTAAAATACACTCGGTAGTTAATGATGTTGCTAAAACATCAAAAGATGTCCGCCACGCATCGTTAGAGGTTTCCCAAGATGCAGAGCAGTCAAAAATCGATGCTGAAGGTCAGCGTGATATTGCCACACAAGTTGCAACGGCTATTAGCGAAATGGGTTCAACCATTACAGAAATTGCAGCAAACGCCGCACATGCCGCTGACTCGACGAGCGAAGCGATAACCCAAGCTAAAAATGCACAAGTTGTTGTTAAAGAATCAACGGAGAATATATACCAGATGGCACAAAAGATGGATTCTGTCTCTGTTACCATTGAATCTTTAGCGAATAAAAGTAACGCTATTAGTAGTGTCCTTGATGTCATACGAGGAATTTCAGAGCAAACAAATTTATTGGCATTAAATGCCGCGATTGAGGCTGCTCGTGCAGGTGAACAAGGTCGTGGTTTTGCGGTGGTCGCTGATGAAGTTCGTAACTTAGCGAAGCGCACCAGTGAGTCCACTGATGAAATTAATAAAATGATCAACCTTTTGCAATCAGAGTCTCAGCGAGCTGTTGATAGCGTAAGGGAAAGTAAAGTGACCGCCGAAATTGGCGCAAAGGATGCTCAACAGACAACAGAGGCACTTGAGGAGATTGTTGCTAATATTCAGCTAATTTCAGATCTAAACACTCAGGTGGCTACAGCAACAGAAGAGCAAGCAGCCGTTGTCGGTGAAATTAATATTCACGTTCATACGATAAGCGATAGCACAGAAAACAGTGCGCAAATATCAACCCGTATAGCCTGTTCAAGTGAATCACTCACGGCAATGGCAATGAACCTTGATAGCTTGGTCAAACGCTTTAAAATATAAGGAAAGGTTAATGGCTTGTGTAAATAAGGGGTTTTTAATCATTTAATTAGGCCAATAAAAAAACCCAACGACTTTGACCGAGCAATATTTGCTGACAAAATTCTTGGGTTATTACTTTTATCGACGGTTAAGCTTTAACGAAAACTAAGCAACAGCATTGTTTTTGTTAATGTTTATAACCTTGTTTGGATAAATGTTTTTCATCACTAACTTAGGCGTTCTGTCGACTTTAAAGAGTCCCCAATGTTTTTCAGGTTCTAATTTATCAGGAGATCCTTTCCATGGTTCATCAAAAGCTTCAAAGACGAAGGTCAGAATTTTTTCTTCTGTCGTCCAAGCAAGTAGTTGCTGATAATATTCTGCCTGTAGTACTTCGTTAGCATTCCAAGGCTCTATGCCACGTCCATTTGATGCCGTTGTCCAACCCGCTTCGGTAATTATCACCGGTTTGTCAGGGTAATGATGGGCAACACTGTAATAATTTTGTTTGGTATATTCGAGTGCATCTTCCATCGTTCTGTATTCCCAGGCAGGGTAAGTATGAATGGAAATAAAATCTAGTTCAGCAACCAAGGGCTCAAGTTTGTATGTCCAAGGGACATAGTTTTCACAAAATGTTACCGGTTGATGAATTTCTTTTTTAATTTGTTTTACATAGTTTACTAAACTATCGACAGGTACCATATGGTCTGTCCATTCGACACTTGCTTCATTGCCGACAGAAACTGAAAATACAATGTCATCATACTTTTTGGTAAGTGCGATCATACTATGAATTTCATCACAATTTTTCTGACGATTAGCATTAATAACTTCTTGGCTAAAATCAGCCCCCCAAGGACAGTTAGGGTTACTCATTTCGGCTGCCATATCTACGCCTAGCATGACTTTGAAATGCATTTTTTCAGTTTTAATAACATCAAGAACAAGTTCGGCGTGTGGCCCACAATCGTAAAGTCGAAGGTAGCTCCAGTTTTTCTTTAAAATGAGTAAGTCTTCTTTAACTTCATCATAACTTGGGTAAAGACCTTCTCTTGGATTTTGCCCGTCACGATAGCCAGAATAACAAATAGCATTTTCATGCAGCAACTTCATCGAACTGATTGTTGCTACTTTATCACTGTGTTTTTTAAACATACTTTAATTTCCCGTTTTTATCCCAAAGGCCCCAATGCGCGCCAACTCCGCCTTCATCTTTAACTTTCCAAACCTCATCAAATGATGAAAAATAGAAGACCGCTATATTTTCTTCTTCTGCCCACTGATAAGTACCTAAAAAGTACTTAATGGCGTTTTCATAAGATGGCACAGCACCCCACTCTGCTGGGCCTTCGTTTGGCCAGCCAGTTTCAGTGATAATAACTTTTTTACCCTTACCAGCTTTAATTGCACGGCGGTACATGTCTTTCATGTAAAGGATGGAGTACTCAAGGGCACAACCTTCCCAAAAAGGATAACAATTCGCTAAGATCAAGTCGCAGGCGTCGGTAACCTTGGGATGTTCTTCAAATTCATAGTAAGCGTCAACATAGCCTACTTCGATACCTGGTAATGCTGCTTTTACACGATTAATGTAAGCGATCAATTGTCCTTCACTCAAGTCTTCACGCAGTAAGACTTCATTGCCAACAGCGACAATATCGGCGTAACCTTGCTGTGCAACAGCTATCAGGTTGTTGATTTCTTTCTCATTATTTTCTAAATCATCATCTAGCCACGCACCGACTAAGGTTTTTAAACCTCGCTGCTTGGCTATCTTGGGGATATTTTCATTACCGTCAGTACAAGAAAAAGAACGGATCCAGTTAATACTTGGAGAAATAATAGCCAAACGTGCCGATATCTGTGCCTCGCTTATCTTAGTGCCAGGCCCTTGCCCTTCGGTATAAGGGCTAAAGGAAATACCATGAATTTTATTTTCTAGTACCCCAGTAACAGCACTTTGTAAGTCTTCTCTAGAAGAATGACCAAGATTCATTCCAGCCAATGACATATGCTTATTGTATTTACTCGACATGCTCGTCTCCGATAACCATCGTTATATATAATTGAGGGGGTATTGATACCCCGTCTTTAATCAAACAACCAAAAAATTATGCTAAATAATAATTAATAAAATAAATTATCAGTTGATATCGTTAAGGTTAATTGCTGTATTTGACCGCTTCTAAGAAACAACTCAGTACTCTCTTTAGCAGGTAAACTCAACGCTGAGAATGTTTGCTGTTTACCGTCTTTATAAGTCACTATTAACGAAGGTTCAACTTTATCGTTAAGCTGATAAACAATTGGAACCTGACACCAAGTAAAAGCGAGCCCCATGGCTGGCACCGTTATTTCTTGCCAATTTTTGCTCACATCTAGGTAGCGAAATGGCTTTGCTTGTTGAATAAATTCACATGATTGCAATAAGCTTGGTTCAAACGAGACAACACCTGCGTTAACGCGAAGCCCTAACTCGCCAAAACGTGAAAGTATTTCTTCTTTCACTTGTCCTGTCATACCCGGTTGTTGTGCACCTGAATGTTTAGGGGTGTGAGAGTATGGGTCCATTGGAAATGCCCCATATTCAAGTGGTGTTTTGTTAAAACCAATACCATCACGAACTCGATAGTATAAACTGGCAATTTGTCGCCTTACCTCGTCACTTTCTCCTTGCTCAACACAGCTAAAAAAGTTTTCTTCTACCGCTAACATAAGCTTAGAAACCATGTGCCAATAGATACAGCCCAAACCTTCAAAACCAAACATACCACCAGAGCGGCCAGTAAAAGCTTGATGATTAAAGGTTTGCTCATAAAGATCAAAAATCGCTGTTTTATCAGTTGTTAGTGCGTGAGGATATTCTTGGCTAAGCTCAGTTAACTTATCTTGTAGAACATTGCTATTAGTAATATCAGCATTGAAGCGATATTGACCATCAATATCTTGCAAAATGATGCGTTCATCAACCTGTTTAAGCATCTGTTGCAGCGAAGCGTTTTCTTGTACCTGCTGGGCATTAACACAATTTTTTTCTAAAAAGCTTGGCAGCTTTCTATCGGGATAAAGCATAAAACTTTTTTGATCGGGGCGATAAACATCACTCGCAAAAAGCGCTTCGACTACATCAACCACTTGTTTTGGTTTAAGTGCACCAGAACTTAAGGCAGCAACCTGTCCTTCGAGCATTGGGTACAGATTTTTAACCTTGGAGGTCTTATTTTCTAGGCTCAATAAATTATAAGCGTTATATAATCCGTCGGCGCGTTCATTGGTCTCAATCGTATGTTCAATCGCTTTTAGGGCATCACTTAACATAGCGCTGATCTGACTAATCTGCTGACGCGTCTTGCCACTAAAACCTTCTTGGCTATAGATAGCTTGACGGTAATCGCTTGCTGCCATGCCTAGTTCCGCAGTACTTTGATAGCGTACCTCAGCAGTTACTGGCTCAGGGGTTAACGTTGAAACTAAATGTGTTAATGCGTTTGCCGTATCCGTCAACCATAAGTTAACTTCAATAGACAACTCAACATCTTGTGTTTCATTAGCAATTAACTCTTGGAAAAAACAAACATAACGACGCAAGTAACATAAGGTCACCATAGATAAACCTTGCCCAACTAAGGCATTGTTTGCATCATTCCATTCGGGTCTTTGGGTATTTAACCAAATACCACCATCAACCACTAAATTACCCAATTTAGACAATAAGGGTACTAATAATTTTTCCAACAAGTTAACTTGATAAACATCCCCGTTGGCATCAAGGACCAGTTTACCATCAGCCCCCATTGTTTTAACACGTTGCTCAATGTTAAGCGCGAGCGATTCGTCATAGGTGACGGTGCTTTTAGCATCTTTAACCAAGTCATCAAATGACTTAATGCGATAAGGCACATTGGCATAACTGAAAAGTGTTTGGCGCAGCATCGCAGTCAATTTTTCTGGATGAAATTGCTTCGACAGCTCAAGCATCTTTTGTAAGTAAATTATTTGATGATCACCCCAGTAACCAATATAGCTCCATGGGTCATCAGGCTCTTCGACTTCCCAGTCGATACCTTCTTTGGTAATTCTATAAGGATTATAACCATCCATCGTCGAAGCATTAACAAACTTGGCAACAACACTTTCAATAAATTGCGGATAGCTATACGTTAATGCCTCCCAGTTTTGAAAAATATCTCGCCAATTTCCTTGGTAAGTTAACAAACGCTTATTGTTTTCGTCCACTAATTTAATAGCGAACTGGTTCCATGGACGACTCGGATCGCCATGACGACGACCAAATGATATAGGTAAATATTCAGAAGCTAAGCGTTCAAGTTGGCTATCGCCAGACGTTTTAATTTCTGTCAGTAATTCCACAAAATCTAACTTTTCCGGCAAACTGTCTAACAGCGCTTGATTGCGTTGATAAACCTTATGGTTAAATAAATTAATCGTCTTGGTAAAGTCATCTGCAGAGATCTGATATTGATCGTCAAAAATACCACCACGCAAGGCATTAAATAAGACATTAGCATAGTGATGCTCGGCAACACTCTCTTCACCCGTTAATTGAAAACCGTCAACAGAAGCCATAATACGAGCAAGTTCATCAGAGCCATTGGCTATAGAATCGTTGATATTGTCGTTAAGTTTATTTTGGTCGCCTAGCTGGCTACGCAAGACAACAGATTGACTTTGAGTCTGCTCAATATTAGCAATAAATTGCCACTTTTTACCACTGTGCGGCTTAAGTTCAAGGGTAGTATTCACTAAATATGCGCCACGAATACCTCGCTTTGTTGTTTCCTGTTCAACCTGTTCGCCACGTCGAAAAGCACCTAATTGCTCAGATGACAGTAAAATATTAGTGTTATCTAAACCAAGGCAAAAAACCGTATTGGCTTTTAATGACTCACAAGGCTCTGCTCTATCGGTGATGCCCGAAAACAAAGTAAAAAAGGCAAGACCTGAACTTTCATCTAACTCGGTCCACTTATAGGCATCCACTAAATTGCTTGAATTTGTTTGGGTAAAGCGCGGTGTGCCTGCAGGTAAAATATTCTGAAAACCATCAATAATTTCAACACTTAAAGGTTTATCTGATAAGTTCTCTAATTCACATTTCCTTACAAAACCATAAGTGTCGCTCGTTGCCCAGGTATAGCGAAAGGCTAACTGCAAATCATTATGAATTTCTTCAAAACACAGTTTATTGCCTAAAACGTTCTTGTATAAGTTTCTGGTGATATTAAAACGAAGTTCATGCTCACGATTAAAGGGTTCCCAATCAACCTTTTCACTACCCGTATTAACACGTAATAAAGTTTTACAACCGGTATTTAACTCACTTTCATGAATTTTGTCTACGGTAATATAAGGAAATAAAGACGTCTCTGGCGATACACGCCCTGCGGTTAATCCACCCGTTGATGAAACAAATAGCCAATGGTCACTATTAGAAATAACGCTAACAAAAAAAGGAGCCATCTTATTAACATTGTTAATGGCATAAAAACGTTCGTCAGCGATAGTGACAAATTCACCGGTCACTTGATTGTTGTGGGTATTACATATTTTCATTTTTAATTCCTACCTAAACTCAAGGTACTTTACTGTTCTAAATAATTGAATAAATTAATAGATGAATGTTTAAATTCATCTATTTCTAAAATTTACGGTTTACTGATTTAAAGGTTTAAATATTCTGACAAAGTCAACTTCCATTGATACCGGAAAAATACTGTCATCTATGGGTCCACCTGCTTTGCCCCACATACCGCCAATCGCAAGGTTTAGAATAACGTGGTAAGGATGATCGTAAGGCCAAGCGCGCCAGCCGCTAGATTCATTGCTATAAAAGAAATAAGGCACATTATCAAACAATACGGTAATACTCTCTGGCGTCCACTCAACGGAGTAAAGATGAAAAGCTTTTTCAACATCTTGACCTTCGATACTGCCCTTTCTTTGTTCCCAATTCGCCCAATAATAAGCTTTATTATGCACGGTACCATGAATGGTTTGCATGTCGTAACCAACGTGTTCCATGATGTCTATTTCACCCGAGTTAGGCCAAGCATCACAGGTTGC
This sequence comes from Colwellia sp. MB3u-55, assembly GCF_014076785.1. Taxonomy (NCBI): domain Bacteria; kingdom Pseudomonadati; phylum Pseudomonadota; class Gammaproteobacteria; order Alteromonadales; family Colwelliaceae; genus Colwellia; species Colwellia sp. MB3u-55. The sequence goes on along the minus strand of NZ_JACGUS010000115.1, from coordinate 100,041 downwards.
ACTGCCTTGCCAATCGTCGTTTTCTTGACAGGTGCTTGAATATTTAAAAGGATCACTAGGTAACATCCAAATAGCTGACCAAGTGCCTTGCCCTGCCGGTAACTTAGCTCTAACGTCGACACGTCCGTAAAGAAAATCACCTTTACCTTGTGAGTGAATACGGCCAGAGGTATATTTTGCATCATCTAAATTTTCTTTATAGGCGGTGATCACTAAATTACCGTCTTTTACATGGACATTTTTGAGGTTATCGGTATAAGTTTGATCTTCACTGTTCACCTTACGAGCAGGCCAAATATCATAACTCCATTTATTTGGATCTGGCTTACCTTGATAATTAAATTCATCACTCCAAACCAATTGCCATTGCTTTGACTCAGTATTTTTTTTACGGACAATTAAGGCATTAAGGATTGGCTGCCCGTTGATCGCTTCAAAGTTTATATCTAGTTGCCCATCGGTTACTTCAATACTATAAACAGCTCGTGCTAAGGCCGATATATGCTTACCATCTCGAGCAAGCCTGACATTTAAATCACTAATAACCAGCTTATTCTCAGCAAACACATTGAAGACACGAGCATCCATAGCGTTGTCTTCGGGTTCAGCAAATTTAAAAATGATATCGTACAGTCCATTTTCCATGGGTTGCTTAATGCCGATATTACCAAAGCGAAAAGATTGATAAATAAAACTATCTTGTGAGCCTTTGATATTTTCAATCGTACCTATATCACCAGTAGTTATCGATTGATCTGCTTGATAGCTTATACCGTCAACGCCAACATATTCACTACCACCAACATTAATTGCCCAGACTACCGTGTTATCTTTTTCACTATGATCACTTTGCTTGTCACCCTGATGAACAGAAGATAAATGAGGTTCCTCGGGCTGATAACGTTCATCGTCGCTTATCAGTTCTTGGCCAACAAGTAATACGGGGATCAAAATTAAGACCAAGACCAGCAATGATTTTTTGTTATTTTGTTTATTATTCATTTTGTTGAAGCTCCAAATTCATAACGTTATCTCAGCTACATAGCGTTATTTATTAGCAATATTAGAGCAACAATAAGGGAACTAGGATGTATCGCAATCAAAACAAGGCAAGATGGACTAGCCTTGCGGTAAAAACGACACTTCTCGCTTAGCGACTAAGCCCAGTGAGTCTTTAAGGCTAAATGTATTTGTTCAACTTTTTCTTTGTTAAGCACGTACTTTCGCATGACCCAGGCAACAAGTATTGAACCTAATGCGGGGTAAACAGTGAATGATAGTAAAATCCCCTCTTTAGCCATTTCTGTTTGTTCAACGTCTGCTTGGTAGCCATAATAAGCGAGTAACCAACCGGCGAAAGCACCACCAAAAGCGACACCTAATTTGATAAAAAACACCACCGAAGAATAGACCATGCCTGTTATGCGAACACCTGTTTTCAAATGACCATAATCAATGGTGTCAGCCATCTTTGCCCACAACAAAGGGGTTGCCATTTGTAAAAAGAAGCTCCATAAAAAAAACAATACAAAGGCGGTGGTTACTTGATCTTTGGGGACAAAATAACTGATCACACAGATAAAAGCGGCAATGAGCTGTAAACTAATATAAGCCTTAATCTTGCAGACTCTTTTTGCAAGAGCTTGAGCACAAGCGCAGCCTAAAATGCTACCAATCATGCCCAGCGACATAAATAAAGTAATTTGCGCTTCGAGACCGAGCACATATTTAACATAATATATCGCTAATGTGGCTCTTAATACTTGGCCTGTTAATAAAAATAAACCTGCCAGCGACAATATTCGCCATTGATCATTTTGCCACAGTGCTTTTAAATCGTCGAAAAAGGATGTTTGCTGATTTTCAGGTACGCAAACACGTTCTTTAGTACCACCAAAACATAATAGAAACATCGCCACGCCTAAAAGGCTCATCGCGACCATAGTGAGCTGATACCCTTTGGCTTTATCACCATCACCAAAATACTCAACTAAAGGCAAAGTGCCTGCGGCAACAATTAATCCACCGAGCATTCCTAAAACGAATCGATAAGTTTGCACTGATACGCGTTCAGCAGGCTGCGTCGTTAAAACACCACCTAACGCAGAATATGGGATATTAATTGCGGTATAGACCATCATTAACAAGGTATAAGTAACAAAGGCATATATAACCTTAGCGTTACCCGTCAAGTCTGGCGTAGTAAATGCCATAATAGAAATAATGCCAAACGGCACAGCGAGCCAAAGTAGATAAGGTCGAAATTGTCCAAAACGTGTTCTAGTACGGTCAGCAAGTGCCCCCATCAGCGGATCAGTTATCGCGTCAAATAAACGCACCACTAAAAACATAGTGCCAACAACAGCTGGCGAAATACCCACCACATCAGTATAAAAAATCAACAGAAACATCATTACCGTTTGGAAAATAATATTACTGGCGGTATCACCCAAGCCATAAGCAATTTTTTCGCGAATTGTTAACATAAAGCGTCTCTTTTGATTATTGACTCGACTAACGAGCTTATAGATATAAGGTTATAAAATAAAAAAAAGGCCTATATCGCAAAACAATATAGGCCTATTAGTTGAAACTCACTAGATTACAGGTTTACTTAAAACTGTAACGAACACCTACAGTATATCTAGTACCGTACTGTCTAGCGGATAAAAACTGCTCTTCGTAACGACCAAAAGATTGCTCGGTTTCGTTATTCAGATTTAACCCTTCAACAAATACCGTAAAGTTTTCATCAATGTCGTAGTTAATACTCATATCTACTTGACCAAACTCTTTAGCAAATTGTGGTGGCGCATCAGAAGAACCTTGAGCTTGTCCTACACCAATAAGGTATTCGTCACGCCAAGCGTAAGTGACTTTTACTGACAAACCTTCTTTTTCATAAAACAATTGAAAGTTAGCCGAATCACTTAAACCGGTTAGTGGTGTTTGCGGCTTTAAATCAGCAACACTATCAACTTTAGTTATGTCATCAACATCGAATTTAACATCACCATCAACAAAGGTCGCATTAGCACCAAAACCAAAACCACTCTCGCCAAAAAAATGTTGAACAGCGACTTCTATGCCGTCAACCATCTTGTCATCAGGGGCATTGAATGGACGGGTAATATCCCATTGCATTAAAGGATCATCACCTGCTGGTTCAATAAAGCCTTGAGCGTTTAACGTCGCTCCGTTAGCTTGCATTTGTGCAAAAATTTCATCACTGGTTGGCGTGCCACCGAGATCAGATACCGCTTGATTCCAACGTGGTCCCTGATAAATATCACGCATATCATCAACTGATGTCGTTATCGTTTGGCTACTAATAAAATTCTTTACATCTTTTCTAAAGTAACCAATAGCAGCATAACTGCCTTCTGCATAATAATATTCTAACGAAATATCAAGGTTAGTAGACTCATAAGGGTCAAGGTTAGTGTTACCTTCACCACCTATACGAGAGTTAGGACGCGTACTTGCCCCTAATGAACGACCACCAGCTAAGCTACCTAAAGGAGCACGAGCTATCGTTTTCCCCCAAGACGCACGGGCAACAAGTTCCTCACTAAGATCAATTTTGGCATCAATCATAGGTAAAAAGACATCATGCTCACCTTCAAGCGATAAAATAGTATTTTCACCTGGTTGATATTGAGTAAGCCACTCACTGCCACCTTTCCACCAAACTTCGGTAGGTATAGGTTGCAAGACATTACTGGTTACATCGGTTTGCTCATATCTAAAACCAACATTAACCTGCACGGGTAATTCAGCAACTTCAAACTCAAATAAAGACGATGCATAAACACTCGTAGTATCTTCATCTACTGAAGATTGTGATTGAACACTACCAGGGCGGTAAGCGTCGGTACTAAAAAAGTCGTCGCCTAATACATCACTGTTTAAATAATACGCTGAACGAGCAACCGCTTCATCAAAGTCAAAACTATAATAGTATCCAGCCCCCATAGGGTTGTCGCCATTTGAAAATTCATCCAAAAAGCCATCGGTTGTATTGTACTCAAACATTCCATCAGGAAATGCCGCTGAATAATTGGGATTAAACAAGAAACCACCAATCAGGCCACTCCATGAACGTGAACCACCCATGGTTTGCTCAGTACGAGCAACACCAAACTTAACTAACTTTAATGACGAGTCATCTGGGTTTTCCCAAGAACCATCGATTTGCAGTTGATCAATTTCAGACTTTCCAGGAGTATGCTCAAATTGGCTAAAATGTGAATCTATCTCACTCGGTGCAAGCGTTGTAGAGCCATTTTTCCAGAAGATTGTCCCTTGTGGAATATCACCTTGTCTGAAGTCATAATGTTTATTAACCAATTGATCTGAACCAAAAACTAATGATCCCGTGCCATTCATGCCTTTATCTTTGCCATTGTCAGCTTTATTTTCTGAGCTATGGTAATCGACTGAAAAAACAAAGTCATCGGACGGTCGCCATTCAACATTAAAACCTAATGAGCTTTCATTAGTTTCAGTTGTATTTCGATTGGCCGTATAAGAGCCATCATTACCAGACAAATCGGCAAAGATAACCGTACCATTTTCATCTAATTCGTAAGCATCAATGTTGCCGCCAAAATCGTGCCATTGACCCCAACCAATAGAATTAGTGCCCGTAGTTGACTCTCCCATCGTATAATCAAGTGTCATAATCACACTTTCAATAGGCGCATATTGGAAAGTAACATTGGCATTGGTTCTTTCACGCTCAACGTTAGCAATACCATAGTTCATATCACGAGGGAAAAAAGCACCCGCTGCCGCATTTGCATCACGATTATCAATGACTTTGTCATCATCTAAAGTCGGGAGCTGTGCGTCTGGCTGAAACTGCCAACCTTGAATATTTGCCGATTGTTGTTGAAAGTCACGTTGTTGATGAGAGAACGACAAAGCAAAACCAAAGGTGTCATCAGCAAAAGTATTACTGTATAAGCCTGAAAATTCTGGAGTAACATCATCACCTTCAACATTAGACGAGTCATAAATACCTTTTCCTGAAAGAACAAATTTCTCACCAGGGCTAGCAAAAGGTTTCATGGTAATAATATTAACTGTCGCGCCAAGACCACCACTTGGGTTTTCTGCACGCGCTGTTTTATGTACTTCAATAGCACTAACACCATCAGAAGACAAATTTTCTAAACTGTATGAACGTGAATTACCTGTACCCGGCATTTGACGACCGTTAAGTGTAATTAGGTTAAACTCTGGACCAAAACCACGCACGGTTATCTGGCTGCCTTCGCCATTTGAACGACTGACCGAAACACCGGTAATACGTTGTAATGACTCGGCTAAGTTAGTGTCTGGAAATTTACCCATATCTTCAGCAGATATAACGTCAACAACGCCAGAAGCGTTTCTTTTTACTGACATAGAGCGAGATAAACTGCTCATGATACCTGTCACTTGAATAACTTCTATTGCAGCGTCTTTTTCACTACTATTGACTTTATCTGTTACTGCTTCTTCGGCATAAAGCTGACTGCTCAAACCGGTTGCTAAAACCGCTGATATACAAACAGCTAGGCGCTTTTTATTAAAAATTGAATGTTTCATGGTTACCCTACTTTCTTAAAATTAGTTTTAATGACGGCGGCTGTTTAAAGCCGCTCAACCTTTGCTAATATCGTGGTTACAGTGCCGTTATCATCACATTGTCAAGACGAAAAACAGCCCCTTCTCCAGTTCCCCAAGCAGGGAAAATCATTAATACATCTATCTGACTAATATCCAAACCCGCATCAAATAATGTTTGCAGTGGGAATGTGTAGGTTTGCCATTCACCCGTAGTCGGTGCTTTTCCTTCTGCGCTGCCTGTTAAAGGAAGCTCTGCAAAAGTATCGGCTTTATTTGACTCGATTTTAAACATCCAAACACTTGCCGCATCGTTTGGTGGTGTAACAACTTTAACATCAAATTTCACCACACCGTTGGCTAAGATACCTGAGGCATCTACAAAAACGCCATCTTCAGCATCAAGCCCAACAACCGTTGGTTGTGAACCAATAACATATTCAGCCGTTACGCCATGAGCGGTATCATCGTTTTCAAGTGTAGGTGTTGTACCACCACAACAATCCCACATTGACCAACCTGTAGCAGGTGCATCAGCAAATAAAACATCATTGTTAACAGATGTTGCTGTTGGGTCATAAATTTTAACGTTATCTAAACGGTAAATGGCACCTTCGCCAGCACCCCATGCAGGGAATACCATTAAGACATCAATCGCACTGACATCTAAACCAGCATTCGCTAAATCAGATAAGTTAAAAGTATAGGTTTGCCATTGATCTAGAGCCGGTGAAACACCTTCAACAGAGTCAGTTAAGGTAAGTTCTGCAAAAGTAGCATTATTGTCTGCTTCAACTTTGAACATCCAAGCCGCATCACCAGGCATAGCCGTTACTTTCATTTCAAATTGAATTACACCGTTAGAAAGAATCGCAGAGGCATCAAATGGCGCAGGTGAATCTGTGTTATCAGCTCTAGATATAAAGCCCATTACCGTTGGCTCACCACCGATAGAAAATTCAGCTACGTTACCGTGAGCATCATCATCTAACTCAACCGTTGGCATAGAACCACCACAACAATCCCACATTGGCCAGCTTGGATTTTCGTCATCGGTAAAGACCACTAGTTCAGGCGCTCCGCCGACGTCACCTTCAATCGCGATATTAGTAATTAAGTATTCAGCGCCTTCGCCTGTTTGCCAAGCTGGAAATATCATCACCACATCAATTGCACTAAGATCTAGACCTGCGTCTTGTAAAACTGATAATGGGAATGTATAAGTTTGCCATTGACCCACAACAGGATCTGCACCTTCATTACTGGTGTTAAGCGCGACATCGCCAGTATTAGGTCCGCCGTCACCGGCTTCAACTTTTAATAACCAAGTAGTCGCAGAAGATGGTGGGGTAACCACTTTCATTTCAAATGACAAAGTACCATTTAAATCAACCAATGGTGATGCATCAAATGGGCTAGACTCACCAGAAAAATCATCTCCAAAATGTCCGCCTCGCGTTGAAAAACCTAATACGGTGCCATTGTTATCATTAATATTAAATTGAACAGCATCGCCTTTATCGGCATCAGCGATAATTGCAGGTGAAGTACCACCACAACAATCCCAAGCAATCCAGTTAGCATTTAAAGTTCCGTTAAAGATATCTAGGTTTTTAGCAACACCATCACTTGGAGGCAATGGAACTGGTGCTTTACCTTCAATAAGACCATCTTCTAAGCTATCGTAACCGGGTCTTACTGTTTCACAGCCTTTACCGGTATCAATATTTTGCTGACACTGGAAAACACGTACATAGTCAATTTCAAATTTGTTATCTGCACCAAAAGCTGTGGCATCAACACCTAAGTCATTAACATTTTCAGGCCAAGTGCCACCAACAGCAAAGTTAAGTATTAAATAAAATTCTTTGTCATAAGGAGCTTTGCTCCAATAGGTTTTTAATTCACCCGATAACTGGTCGTAGTATTCAGTAAACCAACCTCGATGTGCTAGGCCTACCGCTTCATCTTTAGAGTTGTAGCGAATTTTGGATTGTCGCTGTGTTGCATATAAATGGTCATCCATGTACCAGCGAATTTCACCTTCTTGCCACTCAATGGCGTAAGTGTGAAAATCATCAGCTGGGTTAGCACCACTCGCTAGGCTATAAGCTTGTCCTGATTGAGAATTGTTAGGCCAACTTTTACCATAGTGAAGTGTTCCGTAAACATGGTTTTCTGCGGTACCGTCTTCTCTCGCTACACCCAAGTTAACTGATTCAAAGATATCAATTTCACCCGAACGTGGCCATTCGCCATACTCTTCATCGGTAGGCATCATCCAAAATGCTGGCCAGCTACCTTGTCCTGAAGGCGCTTTAGCGCGCATTTCCATGCGTCCATATTTAAAATCGGCTTTGTAACGCGTCATCATGCGTGCTGATGTGTAAGGTAAAGCGGAGCCCTCGGCTGCGGGTAAGGCTACAATGTTTAATATACCGTCTTGTATATATGAGTTTTCAGCGCTGTCGGTGTAACATTGTTTCTCTTGGTTACCACCACCGTCACAGTTGACTTCATGCGTCCAGTTTTGACTGTTTATTGTGCTTGCATCAAACTCATCATTCCACACCATTTTCCAATCAGAGACAGGTTGTTGTGGATCAATAATATCTGCTTTAGTTTCGGTGGCTGCACCACCACAGCCAGCAAGTCCTAACGTGACCGTTAGCCCTATTAATGCGGCCAAGCCTTGTGTTTTAAATTTAACACTGCTTTTAGTTTTCATGTCTTCTCCCCTAGAGATATCCAAATCAAATATTTATAATCATTTTTATAATGTCTATACGCTACTTTTATCTACAAAGCTCACGTGAATACAAATACAATCGTAAACAAAATATTGTTATTAACTGCCTATCTTTTAGCACAACGATTTACTAATTAGCATTTAAATACGGTCAGATGGGATAGTGCAAAGTTGAAATGGACAAAACAGGGTCGAACGGCTTTTTTTGATGACTTTTTGGCTTTTGTAATTACCGCTTTACTTGGGTTTTGTATTAAGAGGCTAATACAACTTTAAAGCAGGATGAGTCATCATCTATATAATATGATGAAGACTAAGCTCACTGCTCTCTTTACCTATTAGCTTTTTAATAGTTAACACCAACAAACACCCCGTTAATAAGTGTGAAACCTTAGTATCTTGACATCACACTAATAAATACTCTGCATTATCTTAAGGGGTAATTGCCCGATAAGATCGCCCGTCACCTGTAAAACACCGCTAACAATTAGCGGATAAAAGCTATTATTTATCTCATTACATTAATTGATTCGTACACTTTAAAGTCAGATCGCTCACTAAAAAATCAATTTCGGTACAAAATTTAATGAAAACCCACTTGACCATGAAATTAGGGACGACTCACCGTTTCCTGATTGTTTGTATCACTTTTTACTGTAGTTTATTTTTGGCTTTTCTACGATTAATCTCAGTTAAATTTAACTAGAAATGCATCATAAAATAATAAAAGAAGAACAAGTTTGGCAATTTAATTAGCCAAGTAAGTACCTTCAACTAAGCAGCACGGCACTATATACAAACCAAAGTATAATGACACAAGCTTGGTTTTATATTGCAAATTCTGCAAATAATCAAATGACAATTGAACAGTTTATAGGGGATCTAAATGACTAATATAAAAAATAAAAAAAGCTTCAACAAAAACATAATCGTCCTAAGCCTAGGTTTAGCTTTATCTGCATGTGGGGGAAGTTCAAGCGATGACAAAGTTGCTGACGTTATAGAAGTTAACTCCGCACCAACTATTAGCAGCACAGCCGTCACAACAATTGAATCAGGTTCCACTTACAGCTACTCACTAGTCGCTGCCGATGCCGATGGTGACACTTTAACAATGTCAGCCACAAATCTACCCGCTTGGCTAACGTTTGATAGTGCAACCGGAAGCTTAACGGGTACGCCAGCAGATAGTGATGTCGGAGATACAGCAATTACTTTAACCGTAAGTGATGGCACTGATGAAATTACTCAATCGTTTACTGTTTCCGTTACTGTTGCAGCACAAGCTAACAATGCTGCTGTTATTACAAGTACTGGCGTTACAAGTGCTACTGTTGGTGAGTCATACTCCTACACACTTATGGCAACCGATGCTGACAGCGATACATTGACAATGTCAACGACCGTCCCAGGCGCGCTTTCTTGGTTAACGTTTGATGACAGTACAGGCATATTGTCAGGCATACCTGCATCGGGTGATGTTGCTGCTACAGAGATCACCTTAACAGTGAATGATGGCACTGTAGATACAATGCAAACCTTTACCATTACCGTTGCTGACGCTGCAGTTGAAAACACACGTAATATGGTTGCTTTTGAAGGTGCTGCAGAGACCTATGCTTTCAATAATTTTGATGGCGGCATGTCAACTGTGATGACTAATCCACAAGCAATGGGCATAAATACCAGCAACCAAGTCGTAGAAATGAAAAAATTGGCTGGACAACCTTGGGGAGGCAGTACATTAACTTTACCTACTGCATTAACCTTGGCTGCGGAAGATAACACCTTCACAATGAAAGTTTGGTCGGCGCGTGCAGTACCTGTGTTATTTAAACTTGAAGGCATTAATAAAGAAATATCAATGGATCATGCCGGCACTGGCTGGGAAAATCTTAGTTACGATTTTGCAGATGATGTAACCGGCGCTTTAGACAGCGTTACGGTAATATTTGATTTAGGCACTATGGGTGACGCAGAAGGAAACGCGGCAGATTGGACCTTTTATTATGACGAAATAACAACACCTGCAACCGCTGAAGAAGAAGTCGTAGGTGATGGCTCTACAAGTACCACTGATTTTGAAGCCGCCCCACAAAGTTACACCTTTAATGATTTTGATGGAGGAGCAGCTGTTGTGCTAGCCAACCCAGATGCAACGGGTATTAATACCAGCGCTCAAGTGGGTCAAATGACTAAATCTGCGGGTCAAACTTGGGGTGGCTCAACCATGACATTGACTACACCGGCGGCAATTCCAGCTAATAGCATGATTACCATGAAAGTTTGGGCTTCTCGTGCTGTACCTGTATTAGTTAAATTTGACGATATGGATGCAGAAAGAACAGCAAACCATACCGGTTCAGGATGGGAAGAGTTGAACTTTGATTTTACTGGCGCAACCAGTACAAGTGAAACCAGACTGACACTAATTTTTGATAATGGCGTGATGGGCGATTCCGCGAGCGATGCCGCTAACTGGACTTTCTACTTTGATGATTTTACCACCCCAGCTGCTGAAGAAGTCTCTGAAGGTAACTTTGTTGCTGTAGGAACTCCATATGACTTTGAAGCCACAGGTTTAGGCAGTGATTTTGTTTGGGCGGTATTTGAAAATGATGATAACCCTGCACTCGAATTTGTTGCTAACCCTGCTTCATCGACAGTGAATGACTCAGCAACAGTTGCTATGTTTACCGCTAGAATGACAGGTCAGCCATGGGCTGGTACTGAAACAACGGCGGCCAATACCACACCCTTTACGATGGACGCAACCAATAGCATTGTTAAAATAATGGTTTATAAGTCTGTTATCAGTGATGTGGCATTAAAGTTCTCTGTAGGCGCTGCGGCAAAAGCAGAAATCAAGGTTCCTAATACTAAAATCAATGAATGGGAAGAGCTTACTTTTGACTTTTCTAGCCGTATTGGTATGGCTGAAACCATTAATATTGACTCGGTGATAGTTTTCCCTGAATTTACTGACGGCAGAGCTGCCGATACCGTAAGCTATTTTGATAATATTACTTTCGGTCATAATAAATAGTGTTGATTAAAAATAAAACTTAGCTTGTATTTTAATTAGCTAAGTTTTACATTAATTTTTAGTAAAATAAAAAGGGTTCTGGTTTACGTTACTAAGCCCTTTTATCTCATTTTAATAGACTTATTTGAATAAGCGGAGAGGTTTTATGAAAATATCAAAAATGTTACTCAAGAGTGAACTCGTGTTGAATATAGGATTTGGCTTAAGCGTATTGTTAATTGGCAAAGTAACCCTATATTTTATTGGCTAAACAAAGCACTAAAGGTCGTACATAATGGACAAAACCTTTAGTAACTTTTGATTAAATAGCGTAAACAGCCTATCTCTATTATTGTTTTATCTGATAACCACTTTTAAATATCCAAGTAACCGCTAATAAACAAAAAGCTAAAAAGCCACTCATCACAAAAAAGCTTGTTAGTAAACTTACGTCAGCCACTTCATAAAAACTCCATCGAAAGCCACTAATCAAATAAAAAACCGGGTTAAATTGCGTTACGGTTTGCCAAAACGGCGGCAACATACTGACAGAATAAAAAGTACCTCCTAAGAAAACCAAAGGCGTAATAACAATAAGTGGGATCACTTGTAGTTTCTCAAAATTATCTGCCCAGATGCCAATAATAAAACCAAATAAACTAAAGGTTATAGCGGTCATCACTAAAAAGAACAACATCCAAAATGGATGGGCTATTTCCAGAGGCACAAAGAAATGCGCTGTTGCGAGAATAATCAATGCTAGCAAAATGGATTTTGTCGCTGCCGCACCGACATAACCGAGCAGCACCTCAAAGGAAGATACCGGCGCAGAAAGTAGTTCATAAATAGTGCCGGTAAATTTAGGAAAATAAATACCAAATGAGGCGTTGGAAATACTTTGTGTTAATAACGAGAGCATAATTAATCCAGGTACAATAAAAGCACCGTAGCTCACACCATCTATTTCAGTAATTCGAGAGCCAATGGCAGAACCAAAAACAACAAAATAAAGTGACGTCGAAATCACTGGAGAAATAATACTTTGAAAAATAGTACGTTTAGTCCTGGCCATTTCAAACTTGTAAATAGCCGCAACAGCATAACGATTCATGTTTTTTCCCTTACTAATGAAACAAATATATCTTCTAACGAACTTTGATCTGTTTTAATATCTTTAAAAGCAATACCTGCTAATGACAATTGTTGAAGCAAAGCAGATATTCCTGTGTGTTCATTGGTGGTGTCATAACTATAAATTAATTGCATCCCTTGATTTTGTAGCTGCAAATTAAAGTCAGTCAATTGCGCAGGCATTTCACTTAATGGTTCTTTTAAATCGAGGATCAATTGCTTTTTACCCAATTGGTTCATTAACGCTATTTTATCTTCCACTAAAATGAGTTGGCCATTTTTAATCACACCAATACGGTCGGCTATTTCCTCAGCCTCTTCAATATAATGTGTCGTTAAAATAATGGTGACACCGTCGTTGCGTAATTCTCTAACCAGTTGCCACATATCTTTGCGCAGCTCTACATCAACACCTGCGGTTGGTTCATCTAAAAACAAAATAGCAGGTTCATGAGAGAGCGCTTTAGCTATCATCACTCGTCGTTTCATACCACCGGATAACTCAATCATCTTGTTATCTTTTTTATCCCATAGTGATAATGATTTTAGCGTTTTTTCTATAAAAGCTGGATTCGGTTTTTTGCCAAATAAACCTCGACTAAATGAAACTGTTGTCCATACAGTTTCAAAGGCGTCAGTGGTTAACTCTTGTGGAACTAAGCCAATAAGACTTCGTGTATGTCGGTAACCGGTAACGATATCTTTACCGTCAACGGTGATTTGCCCAGAAGTGGCATCAACAATGCCACAAATAGCGCTGATCAGTGTAGTTTTACCTGCGCCGTTTGGTCCTAGCAAGGCAAAGATTTCAGCAGGTTTTATTGATAAATTAATATTATTAAGTGCTTGAAAACCACCCGCATATACTTTGTTAACATCTGTGATTTGAATAATGGGTTGCAAGGTTATTTCTCATCAGTATTTGAATACTACTAAGGTATACGAGATACCCTATTGATGGCTAGGAAAATCAATAAATTAGTTGCCCTGTTTTTGTATTAGCTGTATTTAGGTCTTATTTGGCATAGCTAATTTCAATCGTTTTTTAGATGCTACCCTAAAACGGGTTAAATAAAGTAAAATTTATCATCATTGATTAACGTATCTGTAATCTTTATTTTATGCACTATACGGGTATAGAAAAAAAAACAAGTAACTGTCTTGGTTTCTTGAACATCGCAATAAACGGGTTTCACCCGTGATAAAGTGTCCGCCATTGATTACAATAATTTGAACAGGACTATTACCCTTTGCCTGTTCTAAACCCGCAGAATAAGTAGCTAAACAAACCGTTATCGAAGAAAAGGAACCTGTCTTTGAGACCTATAATGCAGAAGAGTTCTTTAGAAAAACCTCAGTCTCTTGCTTCTCAATTAATCCTGATGCCTGTGCAATTTTGATCAGTAATGATAAAACTGGTATTTTTAATGCCTAATATAAGCCACTTAATAGCTCAACCCCAATACAATTAACTCAGTGTACAGTTGTCTCTGTTTTTGGAGTAAGTTGGTTTCCTAAAGACGACAGAATTATTTATACCGCAGACAGGTGCGATGACGAATTAGATCACTTATATGTAAGAGAGTTATTAAGCAACATAACCGAATTTATCCCAGATAAAGATTTAAAAGCTTATTTTTTTGTTTAGCATTAAGATAATAAACAGTTTATTGTTGCCTATAATAAAAGGGGCCCTAAGTTTTTTGACGCAGACCGTTATCAAAATGATGATTATTCAACGAAACTTATTTATTAAAATGGTGCCCGCTATTCTGTCGAAAGTATTAGCCCAAAGGATCAATATATTGCTTTAAGCAAAACGAATAGTAAAGCAGACGAATATAAACAGGCTTATGCTTATTATATAAAAGCAAAAACATAAGCACTAAACTACTCTGCACATTGGGACGTTAGTTTCACTTACTTTTCCAAAAATGGCTGTTGTCAAGTCACTGGTGTTAATGCCGATGCACAAACTAAAATAGAAATTATTGATCTAAAGATAAAGCAACCGTTAACACTTCCTAAATCACCCTGTGGCTATTTACGTGACGTCAACTTTTCAGCTGATGCTAGTCTCGTTATTCTTTATATTAAAGCGGTCTAGTTGCATCAATTAACCCTGTTTTGAATGAGATGTTATTGCCAAAAAAAGCTAATACACCCTTGGGCGTATTAGCGATATAGTTCAAAGAACAAGCTTACTTTAAATCAAAGCGGTCTAGTTGCATCACTTTAACCCAGGCTTTAATAAAGTCATTAATAAACTTTTTGTCAGCATCATCTGAGGCATACACTTCGGCAATGGCTCTTAATTCAGAGCTCGAGCCAAAGATAAGATCAACCGGTGTCGCTTGCCACTTTACCTTGCCTGAAGCGCGGTCAGCACCGATATAAACTCCAGCTGTAGATTCATCTTTAGTCCACACGGTAGACATATCTAATAAATTTACAAAGAAATCATTCGTTAACACACCAGGGGTATTTGTAAACACCCCAAAAGATGAACCGTCATAGTTTGCATCAAGTGCTCGCATACCGCCAACCAATACTGTCATTTCAGGGACATTTAAACCAAGAGAATTGGCTTTATCTACTAACATCTCTGTTGGCGATAGGTAACTTTCATCCGTATAAAAATTACGAAAGCCATCCGCTTTAGGTGCTAAATAATTAAATGATTTAACATCAGTTTGTGCTTGTGTTGCATCAGCACGGCCTGGCATAAAGGGCACAGCTACTGTTGTACCTGCTTTTTTGGCTGCACTTTCAATAGCTGCTGTGCCACCTAATACGATTAAGTCTGCTAGTGATACTTGCCTTATAGCCGATTGCTTATTGTATTTGGCTTGAATAACTTCAAGTGTTGTTAATACTTTATTAAGTTCAGCAGGATTATTAACCGTCCAACTATTTTGTGGCTCTAGTTTAATGCGAGCACCATTAGCACCGCCGCGCATATCCGTAACACGATGACTCGACGCTGAAGCCCAAGCCGTTCTCACTAACTCAGCAGTGGTTAAACCTGACTGTGTTATTTGCTTTTTCAGCTCAGCAATATCTTGCTTGGTAACCATTTGATAGTTGACAGCAGGAATAGGGTCTTGCCATGTTAGTACTTCACTGGGCACTTCACTGCCTACGTATCTTGCACGAGGCCCCATATCACGATGTGTTAATTTAAACCAAGCTCGAGCAAAAGCTTTTTCAAATGCTTCAGGCTCTGCTCTAAAACGTTCAACAATTTTACGAAACTCAGGGTCTTCTTTTAAAGCAATATCAGTAGTAAACATAATGGGTGCATTACGTTTATTAGGGATATGGGCATCAGGTACTAAGTTGACCGCAGCTTTATTTTCAGGTGTCCACTGTTTAGCTCCAGCAGGACTTTTCGTTAGAACCCAAGTGAAGTTCATTAGGTTGTCTAAGTAATTCGTCGACCATTGTGTTGGTGTCGTTGTCCAAGCACCTTCTAAGCCGCTGGTTATGGTATCTGCGCCAACACCGCTGTCACATTTGTTTTTCCAGCCTAAACCCTGTGCTTCAATATCAGCTGCTGCCGGCTCTGCACCAACACAATCACTGGGTTTTTTCGCTCCATGTGCCTTACCAAAAGTATGACCACCAGCACTTAAAGCAACAATTTCTTCATCATTCATCGCCATGCGACCAAATGACATTCTGATGTCTTGAGCAGCTAAGAGTGGATCAGGTTTACCATGAGGGCCTTCTGGATTAACATAAATCAAACCCATTTCTACTGCAGCAAGAGGGCCTTTCAATTTACCCTTTTTATCGCGACGATTATCCGTAAGCATGGTTGTTTCAGATCCCCAATAAACTAAATCAGGTTCCCAGTCATCCGCTCTGCCACCAGCAAAACCAAAGGTTTTAAAGCCCATAGACTCTAGCGCTACATTGCCCGAAAGCACCATTAAATCAGCCCAAGAAATTTTACGACCATATTTTTGTTTAACCGGCCATAATAATCGACGCGCTTTATCTAAGTTAGCATTATCAGGCCAACTATTAAGGGGTTCAAAACGTTGTTGCCCACCTGACGAACCGCCACGCCCGTCATGTACTCTATACACACCAGCACTGTGCCATGCCATGCGGATCATTAATGGGCCGTAATGCCCCCAATCTGCAGGCCACCAAGATTTTGAGTCAGTCAGTGTGGTTTGAATATCTTTTTTAAGTTGGGTTAAATCAAGACTGGCAAATTCTTCAGCATAATTGAATTGTTCGCCGTATGGATTAGATTCAGCGCTATGCTGGCGTAAGGGGCTAAGATTTAACATATCTGGCCACCAAAACTGATTGGTTTTTGCTTCATTGGCCGCGAATGCCGTTGTAGGTATTACCATTGCAGATAAAGCAACAGAGATTGCCGCAGCAATCGGAAGGGTTTTCTTAAACATGTGCAGTCCTTTTTATAATAATGGGTTTATAAAACTTCATCGTTAGCATAAGAAGAATAAGGAGAATTGAATAGTTGATTAAATTGAAGATAATGTTCTATTTTACATAATGAATGGTTTAATATTTTCAATTAAAAATTGTTGAAGGCCCATCACATCTACTTGATGAAAAGGTACGCGGCGGTGAAATTGATGCCTCTATCCTTGCATTACCCTGCCCTACTAACCTATTGAAGGATTTATGAGTTTCAATTTTTGCCAAGAATACTTTTATTGGGGCTGTCATAAGGATGAGTGTCCAAAAAAGTACCGAAAATTACCAGTGCAGCGTTAAAAATTGATAAGCTGATGTTGTTAAAAGCAGGCCATTGCTTAAAAGATCATGCCTTACCAGCTTGCAGCCTTTAAACAAAAAGCAAGACACTGATGTTGATTTGCAAGTCCTCATACTTTGATACCTATGGTTGCAGGAAAACTTGGCACAACACTTGTGCCACAGATAGCCTTAGACCCATTGACCTACAACGAGTCAGCGCTTCGGGCGATTCATTGAAATGAACCCGGGCCAAACCACACCATTGCCCAAGTCATTAGACTGAGCTATGTCAGAATCAATGAATTAACTCTACTTAAAGATATTTTCACCAAACAATTAACTAACAAGTATAGTTAAAGCGAAATGCTGTTTAGTTTCATTAAATTAACAATAATTCGCTTCTGCTGATAACGCCAATATCTTATACTAGGCAGTCATCATTATTGAGACTAAAATGACAAACAAACAACTTTTACCACTACTAATTTTAATGGTTATTTTTAGCCCCTTAGCCATAGATATATTTTTACCCGCTTTACCCATTATGGCTGAAGAGCTTATTGTTCCCATGAAGGAAATTCAATGGAGCATAACGATATTTATTTTAAGCATGGGCTTTGGTCAACTAATAAGTGGCCCACTCGCCGATAGATATGGTCGTCGTCCCGTTGCTATGGCTGGTATAATAATTTATGGCTTGGCTTCTCTTCTATGTGCTTATGCAGATAACTTAACCTTTTTTCTCCTCAGCCGTTTAGTACAAGGCTTTGGTGCTTGCGCCATTGTTGTAGCCGCCTTTGCCAGTGTTCGTGATAAATATAACGCAATAGAAAGTGGCGTGATGTACTCTTATTTGAACAGTGCTATATGTTGTATTCCTGCGCTTGCACCATTGCTGGGAAATGTTTTAACCGAGTATTTTGGCTGGCGAAGTAACTTTCAATTTATGACAGGGTATGCTGTTTTTGCCGGTTTAATTTTGTTTTTTACCCTCAAAGAAACCAGGCCCACGCATACCATCCCCTCTAAAAACCTTATCAGCTTGGGGCATTTTATTACGGTAGCGAAACACCCTGTCTTTCTTTTTAATGCGTTGGTCGTAATGTTATCAATGGCAATTATTATTGCTTATGTAACGAGTTCTCCTGCTTGGTTAATGGTGCGATTGGGGTTAGATCAACAGAGCTTTGTTTATTGGTTTAGTCTCAATGCTGTCATTAATATTGTCGCTTGTTTTTTGGCTCCTCAGGTTTTAGTTAAATTTGGTGCGCGGGTAACCATAGGTTTTGGTATGGTTTTGCTGATTGTCGCCGGATTGTTAATGTTAACGTTATTAACTTGGCAAACGCCTGAAGCTTTTATGTTGCCGATAATGATCAGTTCACTTGGTTTTTCATTACTGATGGGAGCTTGTGCAGGACAAGCTCTAGCACCTTTTGGTGAAAAAGCAGGTTCAGCTTCAGCGCTGCTAGGATTTGTACAAATGAGTGGTTCAGCAGTTATTGTTTATTTATTACAACTATTGCCACTCAATGAAGCGGAGCAATTGGTGTTATTAATGTTGTCAATAATTCCAGTGTATTTCATCTGGAAGTTGCCTCAAGTAAAAGCCCGTATCATGTTAGATAGTTAGCAATTGGTGGTGATATTTGATTTATTACCACGATTGCCACTAAATTGAGATAATGACGATATACGTGACTTAAGACTCTGACACAAAAAGCTTTACTCGCTGACAAGTATTGTATTTTGGGTCAATATCAACATTTCACAGGTTCGATTAATTTTGGCTTTGATAAATATAACTTAAGCTTTTTTCTTATTTTTAACTACTTGCATAACGAACGCTTAATATTTGGGTAGCCAGCGTTTTAACGCCTCTTGTAGCTTGTTAGGGTTCACAGGTTTAGCAATAAAGTCGTCCATTCCTGCGGTTAAGCACTTCTCTCGGTCACCTTGCATTGAATTGGCAGTCATGGCGATTATTGGAATATTGCTATTAAGTACCTTAGATTGAGGAAGACGAATTTTTTTAGTCGCTTCATAGCCATCCATTACTGGCATTTGACAATCCATAAAGACTAAATCAAAAGGGAAGTTTTGTAACGAGTTTAGTGCTTCTTCACCGTTAGCCGCTAGGTCGACTTGCACACCAAATTTTCTCAACAGACCTTGTGCGACCCTTTGATTGATAGCATTATCTTCTACAACAAGAACCCTTGCTTTGAACTGCGGAAGTGCACGAGCGCTAAACGCTGTGATCAAAGGTTGTTGGGCATTAACGCCAGCAATGGTCATTAAGGTATTGTAGAGAATCGACTGATCAACAGGTTTGTTTAGATATCCGTTAAAGCCAGCCGCTTTTAATCTTTCAACATCGCCACGTTGCCCTTGTGAGGTCAACATTAATAAACGAGTCGTTGAAAAAATATCGCTATCGGCTTTAATCTTAGTTGCTAGTTGAAACCCATCCATTTCAGGCATTTGCATATCCAAAATAGCAATATGGTAAGGAGATCCTTGTATTCTAGCTTGGGTGAGTTTTTCTAATGCCTCATCGCCACTATTTACTAGGGTATGCTCGACTTGCCACTTGGTCAGTAATAAACCTAATAAAGTCCGGTTAGTTAAATTATCATCAACCACCAGTATCTTTTGATTCTGTAAATTGTCATAAATTTTCTTGGGTCGCATGTTATCAGCATTAGCAATATTTATACTAAACCAAAAGGTAGAACCTTCTCCATCAACACTTTTCAGGCCTATCTCGCCGCCCATCAATTCAACTAATTGTTTACTGATAGATAGCCCCAATCCGGTGCCACCATATTTACGGGTTGTTGAACCATCGGCCTGGCTAAAACGTTCAAATAACTTGTTTTGATCCGCTAACGTTAGACCAATGCCGGTATCAGATACCTCAAAGAGTAATTTAGTGTGCTGCTTGGTCTGCTCTTGTACTTTGCAATAGACTGAAACCTCGCCTTGCTCTGTAAACTTTATCGCATTACCGATAAGATTATTGAGTATTTGACGAATACGCCCAGAGTCTGCAATAAATGACTGAGCGGGTAAAATATTAGCCGGACAAATTAGCTCTAAACCCTTGTTATGCGCTTGAAAAGCGAGACTAGTAGCAAGGTCATGGAGCAATACTTCTAAATCAAATTCAAGTGGTTCAAGCGCTAACATGCCCGCTTCAACTTTTGAATAATCAAGAATATCGTTAATAATACACAGTAATGACTCGGCACTATTTTTTACTGTTTTCGCAAAATTGTGTTGTTCTGGATTTAGAGCCGTATCAAGTAAAAGGTTAGTCATGCCGATGACGCCATTCATCGGTGTACGGATTTCATGACTCATGTTAGCTAAAAAAGCGGTTTTTGATTCATTAGCAACATCCGCTTGTTTTTTGGCTTCAGCTAAGCGAATAATCGTTTCTTTTTGATGGCTAATATCAGTACTGATATAAGTATAACCACTGAGTAATTTATTTTTATCGTAAAGTGGTACAATCGTAGTGTCTACCCAATAGCATTGCCCCTCTTTAGCTTTAATACGCACCTCATTATGCCAATATTTCCCCTTAGAGATCGCCGCAAAAATCTTATGCCAATAATATTTTGACTGGTTATTAGCATTGAGAATACTATGATTTTTACCGATGAGTTCTTTGCGGTTATAGCCAATAATGGCGCAAAACTTATCATTGGCGTAGCTAATAATACCGTTAATATCGATTACAAGGACCAACGAATGTTCATCCATCGCTTGTTTTTGTGCAGCCAAATCTTGTTGGGCGGTAATGCGTTTTTCTTCATTGATCACTCGTGCATCAATTTCTATTTTGAGTTTTTTATTCATACGAAAAAACACTAAAATAATCAAAATGAGCAATGAGACTATCGGTAATGCCCAGAAGAGAATAGTTGATAATTCAGTACCCGATTGAACGTGTACCGATAACCAATTATTTGCGATAGCAGAACGTTTTTTTTCATTCATCGCAGCAAAGGTTTTATTTAAAATAGGAATAAGAGGTTCAAGCCCTTTTCTTACCGCCATCGATAATTCAAGTGTATAAGGGGTAAAGGAGGTAATAATCAGGTCATTAATTTTATTTTTGTTTATTTCATAATTAATCGCGGCAATAGAATCAACAAAGGCATCAATTTCCCCCGACTGTAATTTTTTAAGTCCGTCTTCAACCGATAAAACATCTACAATTTTAATATTGGGGTGATCTCGACTAATCAATTCATTATAAACATAGCCTTTAATTAAACCTAACTTCCTGCCTTGTAATGACGATAAACTTTCAGCATAGAAAGCGTTTTTCTTACTAACAATGACGAGAGAAATTTCGAAGTAGGGTTCAGTAAAATTTAGATATTCAGCTCTTTCTTTTGTATAAAAAATTGAAGACATGACATCAATTTTGCCAAGTTTAAATTCCTCTAGCGCTTCCCCCCAACTCATACCTACTGTTGGTGTTAAATTTATTTGCAGTTGTTGTTTTGCATACAACATGTAATCAGCTGATATTCCGCTATGTTCACCCAATTCATCATTAAATTCAAAAGGAGGGAATGCAGAGTCTATCCCCAAACTAAAAGAATTATTTTGTGACAGCCATTTGTTTTCGTTTTCTGTTAAACTAGCAACGGTTGATGATTTTTGAAAAAAGGGTTTTAAGGTGGGGAGCCACTGTTTTTCTAATTCAATAATTTTATTAACGGGAATGTTTTCAATACCAGCATTAATTTTAGCTAATAATTCAGGTTGACCTTTTGCTATCACCCCAAAGACATTATTAGAAGCAATAATCTCTTCAGAAATAGTGAATACTCCAGTTAAGCCCTTTTTTGCTATTTGTGCAAAGGCACTAGGTAACTCAGCAACAACAGCCTGAACCTCATTATCTAATAACTCCTCGAGAGCATCATCAAAGCTTTTATGCGTTGATTGCTCAAAGCTAGCAAAGTTTTCCTTAAGGTAGGATTCTTGAAAGCTAAAATATTGACTGGTTATCTTAATATCACTTAATTCTCTTAGCTTAGATTTTTTGTCAATTGAGCGATTATAAATGATACCGGTTTGTACATTATGGATAGGTAAGGAAAAATTAGCCCACTGTTGTCGTTGCTGATTCTTAAAAAGCCCAACATGTAAGGTATTCTTTTGTTCGATCAACGCTATACCTTCTTCAAAGGGCAATAGAACAAAACGAATAGGAGTATTGTTAGTTTTAGACCAGAGCTGCCAAAATTCAACATAAAGCCCACTAGGATTGCCATTGGGGAGCTTAAAGCTAAAGGGTAAGTCTTTTTCAGTTGCAACAACGGTAATAACACCTAACGGCTCATTGTCCAGCTCTTGTGAAACTGATGGAAAACTGTGAATAAATGTGAAAGTTAATAACAGGTAAAAGGTAATTCTTAATTTCATATTATTAATTTTTATTCTTCATAGTCGTTAGTATAAGTTAAGTATTTTCTTAAATATCTTACCGGGGAATTAATAAATCTCAGTCAACTCTATTATCCGTAATATATCCATAATAGAGTTGTGTGTTGAAAACACATTTCATTAACTGATTATTAGAAAGCTTATCGTTATACAAGCCCATTTTATCAACAAAACTTAGCACTAAGTCGCTTTAAAATCAAACAGCACTAAGATCCCTCTCCCGCTAAAATGCACGCTTTGGCTGTCTAACGACAGATATTAAAAACTATCTTTGCAATTCTACAATTATCAGTTCCTTAGCGTCGTGTAATATCACCAAGTGTAAAATTAGTCCTTGCGATGATAACACCAACTTAATACCTCATAGGCTAGGCGAATTTCAATAAAATCAGCCGCGCAGCCACCTTTATCGGGATGGGTAATGGCAATTTTCTTTTGATAGGCCCGACGTATCCCAGACCAATCAATATTTTTATCTACCCCTAAAGTCATCAGAGCAGCAGCAACCTTATCCACTGCACGGTAATGTTGCCAAAAACGGGCAAAGAGTGACTCCACTTCTGCAAGGGTAATGTTATTCAAGTTAGACCAGTTTAAATAGTAATGGGCTAGATCAGTATCGCGCATAGCCAAAGTATCTTTGGCCGCAGCGTGATTTCGCACTAAACAAATTTCTAATGGAAAAATAGTCAGTAAAAAACCTTCGTTTTTAATATCTCGTTGGATTTGATAAAGCGCATTCATAACAAAAAAATTCTTTTGAAATATGGCAATTTGAGGATCAACATCCTTTTCTATCAGTAGCAAAAATTCCTGTTGGCAAAGGTTGACTAAATCAATTATGGAACAAGCACTGTTTTGTTTTTTTAAATATCCCAGTATGTTAATAATCAAAGGATTGGTCATAGGTTCATTCCTTGTTGATTTAATACTTTTAAGCCAGTAGAGACATTAAAAATCAATCTTAAACGATTGTCTTGTAATGATAAGTCACCTTAACGGCCAAGCGATCACTCGCGGGTAAGTTTAATAACACACCTGCAATTAAAGATATAAAATATTTTCATCTCTTTTCAAGAAAATAAGTAATAGCTAAAATGCAACATGAAAAAATAATAACTAAAATTAATGATAGCCGCGTTAGACTGATTTGTTGATATGGTGAATAGTATTTATCTACTAGCCAGCTAAAATCCACAAAAATTATTGCATAACTACCTTGTTCGGCAAAGGTCTACAATTTATTATTGTGCAGCAGCAAAGTATTAAATAAGTCATCACCACTCACTTATCAGGGGTGATGACTTGTTGGTATTATCTATCTTAAATTTTTTCGAATACCGTCACTCTTAACTTGCGGTCAACATTATCATCAGGAAAATCACACTCACTGGTAAACCGTTCTGTCATTTTCAAAGTATGACCCGATGATTCAATAATTTCAGCATCTGACTCATCCCACGTTGCATCATAACGATGAAATAAACAAATCAACCAACCGCCCTGGCTTAAAAGCTTTGAACACATACTAACCAATTTAGAAAAATCTTGTCCTTTAGGCTGATGCTCTGCATAAGGTGACTTATAAACAGTTGGTGGTGGATCTAAAATAATGCCTTCGAACTGTTGACCACTTTTTATTGCCTTAGGTAAATGCTTATATATATCACCCTTTATAAAGCTGCGAGTGCCAAATTCCATAGTATTTTTTTCGTAGCTTTTTTCAATACGCGGTAATAACGCTTTCGATCTGTCCAGGTGAATAGCTGCCTTCGCGTTCCCCTTTAAAGCCGCTATACCCAAACTGCCCGTGAATGAAAATAAATTCAATACGCGACGGCCTTCACTATTATTAGCTAACCACTTACGAACGGGACGTGCATCCAGATATAAACCACAATTATGCATCGTGTCGGCAAGCAAACTATAATAGACCCCGTATTCTTTGGTAAATTCTGGCGCATCAGCAATATCGCCATGAAGCGAGAACATTCTATTCTTCAAGCGTAACCCGAGAGTTTGATCACCTTTTGCCATAATAAGCGTGAAGGGAAAACACTGTAATAGTGCATCTTTTATTACATCAAGGTCCTCACGAATATCGTCTTTAAATTCGACCAAGGCCATAGTGCCAAATTTTTCAATAACTACACCCGGCGCTCCTTCGGTGTAACCATGGAAAACACGCCAAGAATCAAATTCATCTGATTCATTTAAGACTTTTCTATCATTCCATGCTTTTTCGATGAGATCGTGCCACTTTATAGTCAAATCTATGTCCTGCCCTTAGGTATATTTCTAGTGTGGATTGTCTATATTTGTTAGATAATAAGTTAACAAAGAACACACTATCGCTTAAAACTTGTCAGCACGAGTTACTTTTAAAGCAGTACATCAAATAAATAAAATAATATAATGCTGCAACACGAGCTTATTTAAGCAATATTATAACTAACCACCGCCTGTCTTAATACTGATATCCCAATAAATCAACCTTGTTTTTAAAAGTTACCCTAATTGAGCCTATTTTGTTTAGGATACTTTTTTGTGGCTAGGATCATCCAATGTTTTATTGAGCACTGCTTGTGATTTAAACTGATTTTAGGCGAACGACCACTAGATAATCAAAAGATAAAAGCCAAAAGACATGTCGTTAATATTAAAAATAAGAACTGCAGTAACTTTTACTTAGAGAGCTTGCAGAGAAGAAGGTACCAGAAAATGAACCGTATTATTGGCTTAACAAAATCACTTCATATATTTTTGCCAAAGTGCTTGGTAACGCCCATCATCTTTTACTTTATCCAATGCATTTTGTAATAGGATAACTGTTTCATCAGATGTTTTTTTACTTAAGGCAAAATAATACTGATATTCCCCTGATAACAGCTGAGTGGCTTCAAAATTATCTATATCAACATTAGGCGTAAGTAATTTTAATCGCCAGGCTAACTCCACCGGACTAAAAGTTACAAAATCAATACGACCTCGAATAATCTTATTTATATTTTGATTTTTACGCGTAACGAAGGCTAAATTATCCCCTTCTTTAAAGCCGTTTTTTATTAGTTTATCAGATGAGGATGAACCTCGCATAACACCCACCATATAGTGTTTAACATCTTCTAATGAGTTCACTTGAATATCTTTTCTAGATATTAATTTATACAACCATATTTCGCGCTGGGCTATAGGCCCAACCCATTTATAAAGTTCTTCTCTGGACGGGTTCCTTACGATATCCAAGATAAGAACATTAGCTTCATTTTCAATAACTTTTAATGCTCTTGCCCAAGGAAGTAATTCAATGTTAGTTTCTTTATTTATTCCTATATCTTTAAGAATCAATTTTACCAATTCCACTGTAAACCCTCGGGGTACATGTTTACCTTCACTTAAGTAATAATTAAACGGCGGGAATGAATCTTCACCTATGATACGAAGCTTTTCTATTGCATGACTTTGAGCGGTAAATAACAGTGTGAATATAATTAAGATAATGCCTAGGCTTGAATTCCTTTCAATATTTTCCATTCTCTAAATTTCCTAATTAAGGTAATAACGTCTTTAGTTATATCTGGTGTAATGTCAAGCCATGGTAAATAGCTAAAATGTTATCTTTTTCTTGATTAATTAACCTTTACTTATTTAAAACATATACCTAATTTATGCTTTCAGCAAGCTACTAAGGTTATTCGCTATTTTGATCATCAGTTTTGAGTTTAACGACAGATATAAGGTATTTTTATCACTTAAAGAGCTGACTAGTCGCTCTTAATCAACCAAAAAAAGACATTTTCAGCTACCACGACCGAGTTTTTATAGCCGCCTGTTGCATCGACAATTTTTAGCGGCTGTTTTTGATATAATTAAATTTATAAAAATAAAAACATCGCCATGCCTATCCAAGCATCAAAAAAACTATCCAATTATTTATCTTTGGTGTCGTACTATTGACCGTTTATAGGAATGGCAGATCGTCTGAATTTACCTATAAATTCAGACGATGGCGTCGCGACTAAGATTTTTTTACTGGTAGGGTGACTTGTTAGTCGGCTGGGCAATTTCGATGGAAAAGACCATAACTACGCAAGAATTAGTAGGTCAATAGTGACTGAGTTAACGGTCATGGCCCCACAACGTTATTCCCTAAACTGTATGGCGTTAGATAGAAAACACTGATTAAGTTGGCGAAAAAACACCCATCGCACAGTAATATTTTATATATAAACAATAAAGTTTTATGTCAACTAACTGTCTATAATCACACACAAAACACAATTTAACACTAGCATATTTCATCAAATGATAGAGGGGTTATCATTAAATATATTTAAGTATACTCCCCCTGTAGCAGAGCCATAATTACAAACGTTTTTTATCAATAGTGAGTTTAGTGTTGAAGATACTTTTGCCTAAATACTATCAACATCAGCAGCAGTAAATAACTGAATAAACCACCACTACTTTTTTCTCTCTCATCATCGCCAGCGTCAAGCGGCATATTGTTAACGCTAAATTTAATAGTGTTGCTTACTGAAAGTCTTGGGTTACCGTTGTCAGTTACGGTCAAGTCTACTTGATATGAATTCCCGCCGGCCATAGAAGAGGGATCAAAAATAACAAGACCACCGTCGATAATAGGTGATGGAATAGTACCGGATATAAGCCAAACATAAGAAAGGATATCGTCAGCATTTTCATCAGTGGCGTTAGCAGATATTGTGACTAAACCTCCGCTAATATCAACGGATGACACAGTCACATTATTCTGTGTTATCGACAAAGAAACTTCAGGAGATATATTAACTATCTCCTCGAAACAGCCCTTTTCATCAACACTTTCTCCTGATGGAGTATTTGGACACTGATCAAGACTATTCTCTATGCCGTCATTATCATCATCAGCATAAACAGCGGGCGTATTTTCATTACAGCGCTGAGCATTATTTTGATTAGTAGCAGTACAGTGCGCTAAATAATCCACTTCCATGGTTACTTTACGCAGGCTTGGGTCTATCGACCCACCTAGATTTCCCCCCATAGCAACGTTGAGTAAAACAAACATCGGTTCTTTATATTGTGGACAATTCGATACATTATGTGAAGTGACTAAGGTATCATCCATATAAAATGATATGTTATTTTCATCCCATTCTATCGCGTAATCATGCCAATCGAGTACATCATTAGCGCCATTTGGATAAGCAAATCTCACTTCATTACCACAAGAGCCGCCACCGGTATTAAAAAAGTTAGTTATATAAGTACTCGGGCTGTTGGCAAACCATTCCCATACATCAATCTCGCCAGCACCGGGGTTGGGCCAATTAACAAAGTCATCATCATTTTTACGTGGGCTTTCAGCAATACGATTCTCTAACATCCAAAACGCCGGCCAAGCCCCCCCTTCAAGGTTATGAAAACGAATTCTTGACTCTATTCTGCCATAGAGAAACTCGCGTTTATCTTTACCGTTAATTCGACCGGAGGTCCAATCTCTAGATTGATTATTCAAGCCTACACAATTAGTTTGCTGCTTTCTGGCGATTATTTTTAAGGTGCCATCAGAGACATCAAAATTCTTATCAATGGAACTGTCATCATCGGTATAACACTGAACTTCGTTATTAAAATTAGCATCGACTTGGGCCGTCCAATTTTGCCAATTAACACTGTCTCCTGAAAAAGTATCTATATAGTTAACTTCCCAACCTGCCATAGTAGGTGTAGTTATTAGCAAACTCATTAAAAACAGTCGACTTTTAAAACTGATATTCTTTAGCATTGAATTAACATTGCGCGGATAAACTGAATATTGGTTCATTATCATTCTCTTTTCTCTTTTCTCTTAAAAGAACTTATTAAATCAATCGATAATCAATTTAATAAGCTGCTGATTTTATAGTGATTTTAAAAAGGCTATTAATGAAACTTCGTCAGCATCAGAAAGTGCTTCATACTTAACTTTAGAAGCTTCTGATTCCCCACCGTGCCAGAGAATTGCTTCATCAATCGTTCTCGCCCGTCCATCATGCAAATAACTATGCTCGGGCGTACAAACTTCATTACCTTGGCCGCCAACTGGGTTTTCTACACCTCCAGTAACGCAAGCCGACAAACCTATGCCCCATAGCGGTGTTGTTCGCCATTCAGCCCCTGTAGCATTACCCTCTCCTAAGTTGTCAGCAAGACCTTCACCCATATCATGTAACAGTAAATCGGTATAAGGATGAATAGTTTGATTTCTTAGTTCTGTAAACGGATGATAGATACTGGTTTGCAGTGTTGCGGTATGACAATCCACACAGCCAATACTTGAGAATAACGCTTGCCCTTGTTGTACCTGAGGATCATCAAGGCCTCGTTGCGCTCGCACACCCAACAATGCAATATATTTCACTAAATTGTTTACGTGCTGGTCGCTTATTTCAGATTGGTCATGACCACATTCATTTCTCTCTTGTTGAGCAGAACCACAATCTGGTGATGGGAGTACAGAGGTCATCACCCCCATATCAGTATTAAACGCTGCCGCAACTTGATGCTTTATGCTTGATGTAGCGGCTTTCCAACCAAAACGCCCAAGACGAATATCTTGGGTTTCTGGATCGATAGTACTTTGCGCTTTACCTGAAATACCAAAGGGAGCAAATTCATCATTGACATCAGCCATCGCTAAAATAGTTTCTTCAGGAATTGCTTCTAATAACCCAAGACCAACAAGCTGAGGTGCAATACGTGCTGAGAATTTTTCTGGCGTACCTGTTGAAAACTTATAATTAGGTGAACGTAATCCATTAACCTCAGTCCATGATTCAATAACTACCGTTCCTTCGCTTTGTACGCTTCCCGTATTCGATGGCTGTAAAACATCACCACGCTGGGCATCGGGATCACCATCAGCATCAGCAATTTTAAAGACCCATTTATCTAATGCCTCGCCAATAGTTGCGGGAGCTGCCCTACCATTACGTTCATGACAACTTGCACAGCTATGATTAACAAAATGCGTACCTGACTTACCTGCCATTTCTGAAAAAACACCATTGGCTGGGTCTTCATCATGTTTACCATCAACAAAAGAAGTATGATGTATACGCCTTCCTAAAACGAACGCTTGCCCATTTAAACTTGATAAATTAGTTGCCATTTGCATGAAGTGGTCATTAGGTTCATTTGTATATTGATAAGGTAATGTGGTATTACCACCTAACCAACCTTGTTTAGCAATAGGGTGTGAGTTTTCACGCTCCGATGATTTATCATCAAAATCTCCGACTGTTTTCCAAGGAACCATGCCACCTTTACCGACTTGATAAAGATAAGTTGTGCCGTAATAATTTGACCGCCCCTTAGGAACGCCTAATAAAAACTGACTGACTTCAATTTCCATATGTTGGCCAATACTAAGGGTTTCTGTGCTTCCGTTAAGTCCGCGAAACTCATTAATGGTTACTGAATATTTATATTGATCGCCACTTGTACTTGTTTGCACAAGGTCGTCATCGTAACTACCGTGACCGACCGTCACAACGTTAGGCTCATAATTACCATGGTATTCAGCAATGGTATTCATTCCTGAATACCATGCCCTAAATTCTAATGCCTCAAGCTGCCATTGTGTTACCCATTCAATTAAAATAGATGAGCCGCCTTTAGCCACATAATCGGTGAATTTATAGCGCGCTGTTCTATGGGTCCAATAATGAGAAAGGTAATGGTCGTATTGCTGAAATTGATCCTCTTTAGCATGACGATCACGTCCTCTGTCAGCAAACTTGGTGACCACAGCATCATTAGTTACATAAATTAAAGCATGTTCTTGTGCCGTGCTAGAGGTAAAAAGTGGCACGATGTCACCAAAAAGTCCGTATTCTTGAAGGTTCCAACCCGCTATAGCCGCACCTTCAATGGTTCCTTTTTCGGTGTCACCTTTATAAAAATATAACGGTTTACCCTGATAGGCAGCTTGTGTTGTGCCATCATTTCGATTAATGATTGATAAATTTGGCACACCAGAAGCGACACCATCAGTCACTAGAAGCGGCGGCCAATTAACCGCACAACCGTCGTTGCAATTACTGCCGTCAAATCCAATGTCATTATCAAAGGTATATAAGCTAAAACCTGGCTTTTGGCTGTCTTCTCCACCAACAAGAATATCGTTGTTAAACGCCACTTCAATTAACTGTTCTACGGCTTCACAACCCAGAAAATCCACAAAGGTCCCGATAGGTGTATCTGGACAATTATCCAGATTATTAAACACGCCATCACCATCTGAGTCAGCACACCCCACCTCATTAATTTCTGCATTTTCAAGCGTATCTTGACACAAATCTAGGTCGTTACCAATACCATCTAAATCATCGTCAATAACCGCTGTTATTTGCAGCCAATTAATATTGAATGAACCTGCGTTTAACGCTAACCGTAAGGTAGAAGTACCGTTTGTCGTTAAAAAGGAATTAACCACATGGGTTTCAAAGGTTTGCCATCCCCCCGTGCTAGCAACATTGTCACTACCAATTGTATTGCCATTTATCGACAGCGTATAATTACCACCGCCTGAATCTGAAGCCACGCGGCTGCTAATGGTATAAGTCCCAGCACTTAAGGTTACCGAGTATTCTAGCCATTCTGTTGCTTGGGTATAACCGATATTGTAACCGCCGCCCACATCAGTGGTAACTTCGATATCTACAGCGTCATTACGGTAACTTGCTCCGCCTTCATTACTCACCGTGGTATCAAAATAGCTGATGTAATCTTCTGCTTGAACAAGCACATCAACAACCTCTTCAATGACCGCACAGCCAGAGCTGTCTACCCTTGTATTGTCTGGAGTTTCAGGACAAGTATCATCTGCATCTTTAACTCCATCATTATCACTGTCCGTATCGACACTAACAATAATGATGTCGCAACCACTCGCATCGACAGTGGTATTGGCTAATGTATTAGGACACGAATCGACTTGGTCGAATACTCCGTCGTTATCAGTATCTGCATTGATAGTCTCTTTTTCTGTTGGAGTTGACCCACCTCCACAACTTATTAGCGTACTGAGTAATAACAATGAAAGCATTTTTTTTGAAAGAACACTTAAAGCTCCTGTTAGTGCACTAAGATTTAATATTAATTTGCTCATTATTTTATTATTCTTCTATTAAAATATTCAATTAAGTCAATGATTAACCAGCTTAATGAATAATTTGGTTTATAACGATCCCAAAAGATAAACAATACAGCTGCACTTATATCAATAAGCGCTAATTCTGCATTTTTGAATTATCTTACTGTCGAGCATCCTAAAAATAGTCATGTTCAGACTTGAATATTTTTAGCACAATTATTGGTCAAAAAGCATCAAAACACGGTCAAAGGGGGGATCGGAAAAGTTGAAATGGATAAGGGATATAAACAAATACTCATGATAAGCTTTTGTTATCACCCATACAAAAAATTACTTTAACTTCATTTAAAACAATAATTTAAAAACAATAGCTTTATTTTATTTCGTATTTATTTTAACTAAAAAATAAAGATCTCACAAAAATAAAGCGGCTTGTATATCTACATGGTTAACTATGTAGATATACAATTTATAAGTGCCTTAGGCTGGCGTAGCACCGTCAGTATTTTTATCTAAGTCATTCACTTCGGCCGCCATTTTTCCTCGACGTGCCTCAAGTTTACTACGGGTATC
This sequence comes from Colwellia sp. MB3u-55, assembly GCF_014076785.1. NCBI lineage: Bacteria > Pseudomonadati > Pseudomonadota > Gammaproteobacteria > Alteromonadales > Colwelliaceae > Colwellia > Colwellia sp. MB3u-55. Next base: position 67,599 of record NZ_JACGUS010000115.1, on the reverse strand, counting down.
ATGAGCCATTTTCTCAGTAATCGGGTAAGTAGCGACCATCCAAATAGCAACCACTGAACAAAATACAGGCACAAGTACATCAGCTAAGCGCATATAAAACAGCGTATCAGCAGATTGAGCTCCAGCTAACGCAACATCAAAACCTGTTGCATGAAGTAAAAATCCACCAGCTGCCATCGCCGCAGCCAAGCCTAATTTAACAACCCACCAATAAATTGAGCCAAACATACCCTCACGTCGTTCACCGGTTTCTAATTCATCAAGATCACAGACATCAGCAACCATAGATCCCATTAATGTGAACAAGCCGCCTAAACCAAAAGAGAAAAATATCGGTGGAATAATCACTAGCATTGGATTATCCGGTGTAAAACAAATCCATTTAAGTGCATAACCAAAGATAGAAATGGCAATGGTTATGAAAAAAGCATTTCGCTTCCCTAACCAGCTTGATAATTTAGTAACAATAAAAATAGCACAAGACGTTGAAATAAATGACACCGTACCCGCCCAACCGACATATTCAGCACCTAATGCTTGATCGCCGCCAAAGACATAATAAATAATCACGTAACTTTGGAAAGCTGAAACCATCATAAAGCCGTTGAACACTAAAAAGGTTGCACCACATAAACTAAGGAAAGGCTTAAATTTAAGTGTAATTAAAAAGCCCTTAAAGAAATCAGCAACGGCATAACTCAAGCTTCTTGGTTTTACTGGTGGTGCATTCGGGTCAATAATCGTTTTTGAAGTCGCTATGGGTGTAAAGCGTTCAGTTAGAAATATTGCCGGTAAAATACCAACAATAATAGTAAATAGCCCAATAATTACCGCCAACCAACTGGCACCTTCAATCATATCGCTAAACAGCGATTCATTTTGCATAAACAGTAAGAACCAAGGTGCAAATAACCACGCAAATTGGCCCATAAAATTCTGCACAGCCATGATGCTGGTACGTTCATGATAATCAGGCGTTAATTCATAGCCTAATGCGACCCATGGTGTTGCAAAAATAGTATAGGCTAGATAAAAAATGATAGAACCAATTAAAAAGAACCAAAAGTAAAATTCTTCACTCTGGCCTCTCGGTAATTGCCATAACAAGGCAAAAGTAATACCTGCGACAATAGCGCCCCAAAATATATAAGGTCTGCGTCTACCCCACTTTGATCTTGTGTGATCGGAAATATACCCCATTAGCGGATCGGTAAAGGCATCGACCAAACGAGGTAATGCACCTAACAAACCCACTAAAGCTGGATTCATACCTAAACCCAAGTTAAGCACTATGGTCATAGTACCAATTGCCGCACCTAATAAGTTATTTACGAAAGCGCCAAAGCCATAGATAATTTTTCTTAGCGTGGAAATTTTATCTTCAGTCGCGGTTTGATAATGTTCTTGCGTACTCATAAAGCGCTATTCCGTTAAAAATGATTATTGAATGAAACTTTAGCCTAATTAAAATTTAGTGAAAGGTTTCAATTATAAAGGTCATTTGACACTATATAATTGTAAATCTTAAACAATATAAAAACGATGAGTCGGTCATTGTGGGGCGATGAAATGGTCACAATGAGCTTTTTCAATTGATATAATTTTTTCTACTGGCTCAAAAGTCCAATAAAAGTCTTTACTGAAAAATTGATAAAATCCCAATAACCTCAAAATAAGTCCACCCTACCGTATTTTAGTTGTATCAATTTACATTCGTAATAGTCTGTTAGAGTAAACTAATTTATAAATAATAGGGCTAGGATTACTTAACCGTTTAAATTTATATTTTTAATTTCATTTGAGAGATGTAATACCTGTAAATATTTGTCAGCAACTAAGCAACGCTAAGGATGTAGATAGAGCGTTTTACATGCCTGCTTAGCTCACTCAAATGACATTAAAATAAAATTGGCAAAATGAAGAAATTAAATAATGTCAGGATAACTCAATACTATGCAGCCACTACTTAGTCAGCCGTCAATAAAGAAACAAGTTGATGAGCTAATGTCAAAAATGACATTAGCACAAAAAATTGGACAAATGACCCAAGCGGAACGACTGAGCTGTACGCCCGATGATGTCAGAAAGTACCATTTAGGTTCGGTATTGAGTGGCGCTGGTTCATTGCCCGAAAATAATGACCTTAACAGTTGGCTAAAAACAACCGATAGCTATTGGCAAGCATCAATGGTTAGTGACGAAAATCACTTAGCAATCCCCTTACTCTATGGTGTTGATGCCATACACGGTCACAATAATCTTAAGGGAGCAACAATTTTCCCACACAATATCGGTTTAGGTGCTGCCGCCGATGCTGATTTAATAGCACGTATTGCACAAGTCACACGAAAAGAGGTATTAGCGAGTGGCGTCGATTGGGTCTTTGCACCCAACCTCGCTGTTGCACAAAATAATCAATGGGGTCGCAGCTATGAAAGCTACGCTGAAACCCCAGAATTAATTAATCAATACGCAAGTGAAATTATCAACGGTCTTCACGGAAAGCTTTCTGGTGAAGGCGTTATCGCTTGTGTCAAACATTGGGTTGGCGATGGAGCTACAACGCATGGTATTGACCAAGGTGATGCTAATATTTCTTGGCAAGAACTCAACAATACCCATATTAGCCCCTATATAAGCGCTTTAAAAGCGGGGGCAATGACCGTTATGGCGTCATTTAATAGTTGGAATGGCAACAAGTGCCATGGTCATAAGTATCTGCTCACGGATGTACTAAAACAACAATTGAATTTTTCTGGTTTCATTGTTTCTGACATGAATGGTATTGATTACCTCTGTGATGATTTTTATCTCTCGGTTGCTCAAGGCGTTAATGCTGGCATCGATATGTTTATGCTGCCCGAAAACTGGCAGCAATTTATTCACCATCTGCATAACCATGTTGAATTAGGAACTGTGCCTATATCAAGAATTAATGACGCCGTCCGCCGGATATTGTCAATAAAGTTTGCCAGCGGCTTATTTAATTCGCCTCGTCCCAGTGAAAGGATTTGGGCAAATGATGTTAGTTTTGGTGCTAGTGCGCATAGGAATATTGCACGAGAAGCGGTCAGAAAGTCACTTGTGCTGTTAAAAAACAAGAAAAACACACTGCCTTTAAAAAAGCAGGCTCGTATTTTAGTTACGGGTAAGAATGCTGATAATATTGGTCATCAGTGCGGGGGGTTCACCATTGATTGGCAAGGTGTATCAGGAAACGATCAATTTGAGGGAGCCACTTCTGTCTGGCAAGGTATTTCAGCAATTGCGCCCAATGCGGTATTAAACCGTGATAATGATGTTTCAGCAATATCGGCAAAAGATCATGATATCGCTGTGGTGGTTATCGGTGAGTACCCGTATGCAGAAGGCCATGGTGATATCAGAGATTGTGAAAACCTTATTATAGAAGCAGGGTCACAAATAAACGGTCAAGTAAATATTTCAGCGCCCTATGGTAACTCACTAGCATTAAAACAGTTACAACCAGAAGACTATCTATTGATAAAAGATATTAGTGATAAGGGCATACCCCTGGTTGTTATTTTGATCTCAGGGAGAACATTAATCATTAATGACGAATTAGATAAGTCAGCAGCATTCATTGCTGCTTGGCTTCCTGGCTCGGAAGGCCAAGGTGTTAGTGACATGCTCTTTGGCGAGTTTAACTTTCAGGGAAAGCTGTCTTTTTCTTGGCCCAAAAAAACCTCAGCAGAAAAGAAGAAAAATAAAACCAAACCACTCTTCCCCATCGGTTATGGTTTACGTTACAAAAAATAAAATAATGATATTCACTGGCAATAAATCCTACAATGATGGTGCATTCATACTTAGTGAGCACCCACCATCACTTAGAGCAACTGGCAATAGGATGGACTAATGCTTTGGTAATTTTTCCCTGTTGGTGTTTAACCAATGGTTGATTAATATAGCCAGTAAATTTAGCTGACATGCGTTCAGATATTAAGGTAGCGCCTGAGCTTAAATTGGCAATAAACCCCGTAGACTTTTGTAGTTTTTGTTTCTTTTTATTGGCCTTTTTATTGGCGTTATCACTATGTGAATCGACCGATAAGCAGCCCGCAGCGAAGCTCTGTTCACGACTCGCGGCAAGAATACAAATTCTATTTTCTGCGGCACGCGATAACAAGCAATATTCAACCTCACCTGGCTCTTGAATTTCAAAAGGCACCAGTAATAAGTGAACTTGATTCAACGCCGCTACGTTGACTATTTCAGGTATGGTGGCATCATCAGCTGTTAGCATAACAAGCTTGATATTACCTTGCTCTAACGGTAATTCTACAAGAGTTAACGCATCTCCAAGTGGTGTCCACTGGTATCGTTGGCAAAAGTGTAATTGCTGCTGTGTTGCCAATAAGCCTTGTTCGCTTATTAACACCGCCTGATGTGCGCCATCAATCACTAAACTAGTACACACATATTGAAAAGGTCTAAGTACTGAGCTGATTTGTATAATGAGTTGTTTACTCAAAGAGGCTATATCGGCGAGTTGCTCAGCATTATTCGTTATGGTTTTATCTGCAATAAAAAATAACTCAGGCAATTGAATAATATCACTGAGGTTGTTTTCAATGTAAAAACAAACATCTTCAATGGCTTGTTCATTAGACTTATAGGTTGCAAATATTGCGACATTCGCCGTTTCGGGAACCTTGTCACTATTCACATGCTTAGCCACTTTGATTATCGGTAATGTTAGCGCTTGATAAAGTTCAGGGCGTCGTTGTATAAAGACATCAGTGCCATCAGGTCGGCATTTGTTATTTGGTGCTATCGCTGAATTTTCTAAATCAATATCAGCAAATACAAAACCTGCTTCATTATGGTTCATTTTAGCGAGTACTTTACCCTCAGGAGAAACTATTTGGCTATGACCTGCGCCACTTAGAGAGCCCGTTGCTGACAATCGACCAATTTTATTTGCTGTGGCCAAAAACACTTTATTTTCACATGCTCGAGCTGGATCATGTAAGTGACTTTGATCGTGGGCAAATGTGCTTATTGAATTACAGAATAATTGCCCACCTTGTAAAGCTAATTCACGAGAGGTGTTAAAGGTCATCGTGTCGCTCCCCATTAGCAGTCCAATTTTTGCTAGCGGCGTTAAAGTTAACGTAGACGCCTGATTTGCATTAATAAAAAAATCATTTTCATGACCTTCTAATTTTTGTTTATCGACTTGGTCAAGGCGTTGCCCAAACGGCGAAAATAAACAAGTGGTTATACTAACACCGGCTTTAATCGCATCCTTTTTTTGTTCAGGTGAGCAGCTACTTGCAGCATCTCGCCTTAAAGTAACGTTTATGACTATGTAGCAGTGATGTTTTTTGGCTTGCTGTGCAATAGCCAGTAGAAAAGGACCGTCAATGTCTAAAGCTTGATGCCAAGCCTGACTACGGTCCTTGTACACTGGTTCAGTATGGCAAAAAAGTGTATTACAAAATTGAGGTAACACTATGAGTGCTGGCTGACAGACGGCCACCTCATTTATCATACGCAGGCAGGTTACTTGATTTTCTTGAACATCCAAAGTGGTGGCAAATTGAGAAACAGCGACTCGCATGATATTTTTTCCGGATAATGGGCTGGTGCAGTGATGCAAGCTTAAAGTCATAACTTTAAGCGAGGGGGATTTTATACTATTAAACATTGCAGCCCAAACTTTCGACAAACTTAAGCGTGGGATAACAATTAATGGTTCAGCAAGAGTGGGCAATTACACCTGATGGCGTTGCATTACTTATAAAAATTTCATTTGCATACCCAAACTAATGCGTTGTTGATGACGGTCATAGTCGATAAGTGAATCCCCATAACCATTAAAGTACTGTATCAAAAAGTCATAACCTTCAGTCAATGAATAAGAAAGATTTAGTTCGACACTACCTTTATTATCACTCAATTTAAGATTATTTCGCACCGCAGTGAAAAGGTTGAATTTGCCTAGCTGAGTACCAACACCAAATTCCATATGCCCAAGGTAGCCTGTAATATCTGGATTGTCATCACCAATCACAGAAAGTGGTGTTTCTTTTTCATCTTCAGCTAGTCGATGCCAAGCTTTTATATAATAAAAAGCACTTTCGTCACTAAACACTAACGACGCAAAAACTCGGTTCCAACTGCGCGATGAAAGACCACTTTGACCATTGGATTGATGATTGATGCCAAACTGAACTTGATTAAACTCAAAGCCTAATATGCTGTGATTCTGTTGCCAGCTGTAAAATAATTCAGGTTCGTAATTGGTTTCTCGAAAAGGTTTAGATGCCTCACTGTTGTACAATTGCCAATACGATACTGCGGTAAAACCAAAGTACAGACCTGAAGCATCAGTCGTTGGTAAATATATAGGAAACTTGATGCTAATTTGATATTTAGCCTCTACATTATCAACATTATCATTAGTTAACTCTTCAACCGTGCGAGTACCTGGCTTACTAATATAGGAGACTGGCAGTAGGTAATTTAATCTATGTTGCGAAATAGAAAAAGGGTTAGCGGTTGTTTGCAAAAGCGCTTGTTCTCTTTTCTCTAGAATAGATTTTTCTTTTTTTGTGGCGACACTTATTTCTTCAGCCATTAATAACTGAGGTAAAAAAAACAGGATTAACCATAAGGTTTTAGTTATAACTGTTGGTATATGGACGTTGTTCAAGTGTTATTTCTCATAAAAATTTAGTATAGGATCGACTTATGAATCAATGTTTAAAAGCATTGTGATAATCGCTCAGTTTATTTTTTCGTCATTCACTGTTTTGTTATTAAGTACTTAAACAGGGGGTGATTAAGTACATTGTTAACTAAAGTTAATAATAGCCATAGTAACAGGTAAATCCAATTGGGACAGTCAAACTTATTTATGAGCTACTCGGCACTAAAGTACCGAATTTTCTCGACGGCAGTGATAAAAGTAGTTTACATAAGCACCAGGGTGCGGCTTATTGGCCTTCTGCTGATGATTAAAGTAAGGCTAATTAAATCAAAATATAAGTCGCAGTACCTAAAAAGATTAAAAAACCAACCGCATCGGTTATGGTTGTTAAAATTACACCACCCGCAATGGCTGGGTCTACACCCAGTTTTTTCAATATTATAGGAATAAGCGCACCTGAAAGCGTGCCAGTAAGGCTCACAACAAAAAGAGCCAGCGCAAAAACGCCCCCTAACTGCCAATCGTCATACCATAAAATAGTAATTAAAAAGACCACTGCAGCCCATAATATGCCATTAATAAAAGAGACTTTTAATTCATGAATGGTTAGCGAAACAATATTGGCACTACTGACTAAATCGCGTGCAATACCGCGCGTAACTACAGTTAACGTTTGGCTACCTGTAACGCCTCCCATGCTTGCCACTACGGGCATTAGTACCGCGAGCGCGACAAGTTGCTCTATTGATGCTTCAAAAAAGCCAATGACCCAAGCAGCAACAAAGGCGGTGATTAAATTGGTGCCCAGCCAAATAGCTCTATTAAAAGAAATATGAGAAACAGGGGCAAACATATCAAGTTCTTCATTAAGGCCGGCGGAGGCCAATAAACGCTGCTCTGAATTATGTTTTAGCACATCGATAACATCATCAACCGTTATTCGCCCCAACAAAAAATTATTTTCATCTACAACGGGCGCAGAGATTAAATCATGGTCTTCGAAAATTTGTGCAACCTGAATGGCCGATTGTAACGAGTCAATCAAGGGCACATCATTTTTCATTACGTCGCCAACTGACAAGCTATTGTCCATTGAAACCAAATCACTAAGATATAAGGTTCCTTGTACCTTGTTATTCCTATCAACAACAACCAGTTGGTCAAGTTGTTCGGGCAACATACCTTCTTTTTTTCTTAACTTACACAAATACCGATAGACGGCTTTAAGACTAACATCCTTTCTAACCGCTGTAGCGTCAACATCCATCATACCGCCGGCTGTATTATCAGGAAAAGAGGCCACTGTCTGGTAACGCTCTTTTCGCTGACTATCCATGGCCTCAACCATAGCGGTTACTACAGGTAATGGTAAATCAGCATCAATGTCGGCTAACTCATCCATTTGAAGCGTCGATAAACATTTAAGTAAATCAGCTTCGCTGGTTTTTTTAATCAGAAATTGGCGCAGTTCGCGGTGTACAGAGAGTAAGACTTCACCCTTGTAATTTACCGGGATCAAACTCCAAAAATCATCGCGATATTTATTGGGTAGTGATTCGAGTAATCTACCCAATTTAGCCGGATGGTATTTCTCTATTGAAATCAGCAGCTCTTGATCGTCTTCTTGCTCTAATGAATGCGTTAATTGGCTAACAAGTTTGGTAAAAGTATTGCTCATAGGATCTACTTATAGTGATTAATTCAATCATTTACTGGAAGAGGCGTGCTTAGCAAGTTGCTTGAGCGTAACTTAGTCGCAATCACCACTGACATCAAGGCTTAGTTAACAGATCAGGCTATTACTTGAAAAGCCCGGCTAAATTTCTGTAAATAAAACACTTACTTTAGGCGCTTAACAATAAGTCATTGCTAAAAGCGCGAGCCAGTCACTAGACATTAAAATAACGGGGACAAAAATAATTTTAACAAGGTGCATATAATAATGTAGACAAAGCAGCCCATTGACCCGATAAAAGTCAGGCTATTTTACATTATTTACTTGGATAAGGCGGTAAAATTTACTTGATAGATTATATATCAACTATGCACCACTTGTTTTAGCTAGATATGGCGAAAAACAGCTGTTTAACTTCCATTGTAAATTAATAAAAAAAACAAAGAGTATTGAAGGATAATAAAAGTCAGGTTTTCTCTATTCCGTGTGATAAAAAGCGTCGATGTAAACACTGAGTGCAGATAATGCTAACCGGTTAGCTAACGCCTAAAAACTGTCAATAAGCCTTATGATAATAACGCTTAAACATCGCCTGAGGTTTTTAATAACTTGGCTTACCAAGCGATAATAGCTGCAACAATTTTATTATTTAAAAATACCACACAACAAAACAATTAGAGTATACACTGAGCCAATTATTTGTATTAAACAAGGGTTACAATGAAGGAAAATATGCAGACATTCATCGCTTTATTGTCAGCAGATGACGATAATGATTTACGCCAACATTATTTAGCTTCAAGTGAGTCAGAAAATATCATTCAATTAGCTTATCTATTTCAACAGGGAATAGCGCAAGTCGCATCGTTTGATTTTTATCAACAATTAACCACGACATTAATAGCCAGTAAAATTTTACCTGTTGCGCTTATCGCACAAATTAAAACAAACGACACATTGAGTTTTTTTACCCCTGCCCTTCAGGTACAAGACAACTTTACAAAAACAGATCACAGACAGCGCAATGCTTTACATTATTTATTCGCTGGCAATAAAGTAGCCGCCAATACCCCACCCTTTATTTATTTACGTTCAATGATGTTATTTGGCAGCAATAATACCTTACGTGATGCACTGTGCCAGCGTGACCTCGAAAATTTAACCCCCATTGAAGTTTATTTATCGTCTAATCAAAGTTTAATTTCGCTAGCGCCGCACGAACTTACCGCATTATTGGCCTTAATAGAGATTGAAAGTAAACAACAGCCCTTAGCCACAAGCAACTACTCAAAGGTAATTAAAGTGGTTACTGAATTATGTTCTCGTCAAGATAAGCGCTTTGACAGTGAGCTACAACGTCTTATATTGGTCGCTATCTACTACAAAAAAGCCATTAACGATATCGTTAATGGCTTACACTAAATTCCAGTTGGCGTTATAGCAATGATTATTGAGACTTATTATCTTGTAAAAATTGTTTAACGACTGCTACTGTTGCCTGAGGGTTTTCTTCGTGAGGTACATGCCCTAAATCATCAAAGATAACTAATTGGCTGTTGATAATATCTTTCTTAAATTTCATCGCAAGCTTGATGGGGATGAGCTTATCCTTTCTTCCCCAAATGATAAGCGTTGGTACATTTATTGTTGAGATTTTTTTGGCTAAATCTCCGGGTACCGTCTGCTTAAAGCGTTCTTTTAGAGCGTTACGATTTCCTTCACGAAGCGCCAAATCATAGTACCTGTCAACTAATTCACCGGTGACTAAGTCAGGGTTTCCATAAACATTCTCAACACTTTTTTTCACCAATGATTTAGGTAAAACATTTTTTAATAACCGGCTTGTTATTGGATTTTTAGACAATTTAAAGGCTAAGGGTAAAGATTCAGACTTAAAAGGATAGCCACTCGCGTCGACTAAAATTATTTGAGAGACTCGCTCTGGATATAACACTGCGGTAGCCCAAGCAATATACCCGCCTAAAGAGTTACCTGCTAATACACTTTTTTTAACCTTTAACTTATTTAACACAGCAATAACAACTTCAGCATAATGCTCAATAGTGTAATTATTTTTAGGATCGGGGCCGGTCAGACCAAAGGCAGGTAAATCAAAGCGAATAACTCTGCGTTGTTTTTTTAGTTCGTCAACCCAGCCATCCCATGTATGCAGTGACGCGCTCGTACCATGAATTAAGACAATAGGCTCTTCATCTGATTTTGGTCCTTCATCTCTTAAATGTATATTCATACCGGCAATCTGCATAAATTGTGATGGTTCAGCAGCCCAGCGCTTGCTGAGTTCAGCGACAGACTTATCAGCTGCTTGATTAACATAAAGATAACTGGTAAATAAAACGACTACGCTTAGCAGTATAAACAGACTGATTTTTAAAATTTTCAAGAGATTATTGGCCTTTTTCTCTATATATTGCTGATGAAGATTGATTGTAGCTGAATTTATTCTATCAGTAACAGCTACAATGAATAATCATCCCGGGTAAATATCCAAACATTAACAACGCCATAATGATAAGTCGTTATTAAGCATAATCGTAATTGCCTCCAGACTTAAGGGCTTTTTGATAGGCTGAACGGGCTTGAAAACGCTTAACGTAAGCGGTAATTTCTGGGTAGTTATTATCATTTGAACTTTTGGCAACCCAAGCCTCTAGAGGAAAACTCATTTGAATATCAGCACCCGATAATTCTTCTCCAGCAAACCACTGATTATTTTTTAAATGGCTTTCGATAAAGTCTAAGTTCCCGGTAATATTTGGCCCAACATAGCCTTTCATTACTTTTTTCACAATCCCTCTAGCAATTGGCTTAACAAAAAATGGCATCGTACTTTTCAATATTTTTTCAAAGATAATTTTTAGTAATAATTGTGGCATCAATGTTCCCTCAGCAAAATGTAACCAGTAAATATACTGGCGATGTGCTTCTGTGCCAATATCGGGAGTAAAATCATCACCACCATAAGTTTGTGCAAGGTATTCAATAATGGCTCCAGACTCAGCAACAGTAATGCCACCATCAGTGATCACTGGAGATTTACCCAATGGATGTACTTTCTTTAAAGTGTTAGGCGCTAAATTTGTTTTTAGGTCTCGCTCATAACGCTTAACGTCATAAGTTACGCCAAGCTCTTCTAAAGCCCAAAGCACCCGCTGCGAACGTGAATTATTAAGGTGGTGTACAACAATCATAGTTTTCCCCATTAAGATAAAAGCCTAAAGCCAACTATTGTACTATAAATCGCTATCAAGATTTATTCGTGATGACCGCAATCAATAGTACAATAGTGCTAAGTATATATTATTTTAATAGCTTTATTGCCCAGCGTCGCATACGATTGAACCACATAATTATACTATCGGACTATTTTGATGCTTTGGACCTCCAGTGTTGTATTACGTCGAGATATCGAGCAACACCAGCATAACCTTCATGAGTTTGTCGTTTGTTTAAAAGGTGCTGTAAGCATAACGATTAATGACGAAAGCCATCAACTTTTAAGCGGACATTCCGTTTTTATCCCTGCTCAATATCAACATTCAATCACGACAGATAAAAACATCGAAACAAAATTACTGTTTGCATGTATTGCTCCCCCGTCCTTTGATAACTTGTCAACACCCGCCAACAGTTTGTATTTAAAAACGTTATCTAAAGGAGGATTTCTAACAAACAATCTCAATTCAAGCAGCCAGCACAGCACGCAAGGAATGCAAAAAATTGCCAATGAACTCGAAATACAACCCATATCGAGCTCACCATTAAATGTTTGTTTAAAAGAAAATCTCTACTTACGACTATTACTGAACCATATCAGCAATGCCGGTTACGAGCAGCAAGCAAATGCACAATCATCTTTGCGAATGACCAATGCTCAAGATTGGATCAACAATAATTACACTATGGATATCACTCTAGATAAGGTGGCAAAGCAAGTTAATCTATCAAGAAGTCATTTTGCTCGCCAATTTCGCCAGCACACCGGTTTCAGTTTTATTGAATACCTTTTAAAACTGCGCTGTGATGCCGTTGCTAAAAACCTTGCTAGTACCAACACCGATATAACCGAAATTGCTTTTGCTTCGGGCTTTAGTAATCTAAGTCATTTTTACCGGCACTTTAAACGCCGCTACGGGATAACTCCCGGTGCTTTTAGGCTAATGATTAAACATCAAGGGGTAACACTGATACCTTAGGCCACTTTAAAATTTTTCTAGCTAAGGGGTTTTGTATCCTAAGTGTTGTTAAAGATATATTAGCGCAAATATATACTTCAAAACCCTATAAGCTCAAATATAATAAAGTTACCCTTACAAGGTTTTGAGATAGAGTGACACAAGATTCATGCAATGTGTTGTCAGAATCCTTTTTTCGAAGTAACCACAGCAGAAATTTGTCTGCGCCAGATAAATTTATCGTTTGAGAACCTGCTTAGATTCACGGTTAAATGCCTATCGATTATCAGAATTATAAAGGGGAGCTAAGATATAAACTTTGCTGAAGTCTTTACGAGTAATGGGGATAACGTTGAGCAGGTATTATGCAGGATAACAAAAAATAAAATTGAGCACGATGAAGATAACGAATACCTACTTCAGCATGCTTTAAATCAGCCTCCCTTGAATAAAAAGCGGAAACTGATCAGAATATTTAATAACGGGCGCTTGTCGATGAAAGGAAAAGAAGCAAATTCACTGCAAAAAATGGCGTAACCTTATAAATAAACGCCAATTTTTGATTTGTATTTATTAGCAGCACCCGTCAATTTTATTGTTTTATTAGTATGACGACATTGATAAATTTAACCGTATGTTAATCATAAGTATTAAATTTATTAAACTTTATAATAGAGGTTAATTCATCACCATATTCTGCACCCTTCTCAGAATAACGGTCTAACTTTTTAACTAAAGAGTAGGGGTTATCAGTTTTTAGTCGCAATTCTCTAAACTTTTTAAAGGCGGCACTACGCCCAAGGGTTCGATAGTAACCTCTTACCGAAGCTTTAACAGAAGGATATTTTTTTAACCAAATGGTTTTATCTCCCCTTTTTTTCAGTGCCGCGATTCTAGGTTCATCTTCATCAAATGACCAAACACCAAAAATATTATTAGCTTTATTAAAAAAACGAGAGGTTGCCCAAGCACTCTCCATTGCCGCTTGTGCAATAGCAATACTTTTAGGGTGAGGTTTAAGCGCCATTAACAGTTCGTTATCAGTTTTGGCTTTATATTCTATTTTCAGTTTTTCTATCATATCGTTATCACTACCTGACTTAAGTGACTCTGAAACGTCAAGATATTGAACCATAAGTTCATCATAAACTTCGTCTATTGCAGGAATAATTAAATTTTTAAAGCGAGCCTTTTTCTCTTGTACTGTCATTTTTGGCAAAGTAGTTTCATTGGCGCCATAGAAATAAATCGCTGTCGATGATAATAATATTAAGGGGATAAGTATCAATAATGTTTTTGACTGAAAAGCTGTTAATTTCATAGCAAGCCTTGTAGTTAGAGATAAATTGTTAAGAATAAAAAGCGGTTAACTTATCGGAAGTATAGCATATACGCCGCTAAAGCTTTAAAAGTAAAGTCACCTAGTTCAGACGTATCGTGTCAGCAAAAATTTACTTGTTTGATAAACACCAGTGAAAAATTATTTTTCGTCTATTTTTCGTCTGTACTTATTTTACTTATTTATTACCTTATTAACTAACATATGCCGCTAAAACTATTTTTATTAATCATCAGTTTGTTATTTACCCTGCCTTCCTTTGCTCAACAAAAAATCACTATTGCCTTTGGTGATGCTCTTACACCTTGGGTAATGCCTGAAACTAACGACGGTATAATAATAACCTTAGTAAGAGAAGCCATTTATTATCCATACGCTCGCCGGATAACATCATTCAGAGCTAAAGATGTTGATGCGGCTTGTGACATGAACTTAAAAACAATGACCAAAGAAAACCTTACCGGTTTCTTATCTGATGAAGCTTATGCTTACGAAAATTTTGCCTTCGCATTAAAAAAGCATAATTATAAATTTACTCACCTGAATGAGCTAGCTTCATAATCTTTATTATCTTGGCAAGGCGCAAAAACACATTTGGGTGGAGAGTATGCCGTAATGGCCAACAAAAAACCGCTTTATCTAGAGAATCATGATCAAAAATTACAGGTTAAAATGTTATATCTAGAACGTTTCGATATCATCCAGTTAGACCTACAAATATTTAAACATTACCGAGCTAAAATTCAAAAAGAAGGACAAATCAATACCCATTTATTAGTAGATAAGTTTCCACTCTTTGGAGCAAGCCCTAATAATATTATTTTTCATGATAAAAAAGCCAGAAATGGCTTCAATAAAGGCCTTAAAGAATTAAAAGCGAATGGTCGTTATGAAGAAATATTTGCATCGTATACCTTAGATAACTAGTGAGTTATTTACCGGTTATAGCCTAGCCTCGAAGGATGACAAACTATTAGCGAAAAGTGTTCAACGTTTAGTGGTTTACACTTATCAATTTCATCTCAATTTTATTCATCAATTTTATTCATCAATTTTGCACAAATAGGATATTCCTCCGCTATTTTATCTCCGTTCGCTTAAACAAAAATATTACAAGGTTAGCTTCATAGCTACTTATACTCTATATCTCACGTAAAAAATACCGTTAGTTTAATCTGATCTTGACCAGAATATTAAGCTTAATGTAAAGTTAGATTAAATGAGCTTATCGTTCATCTTAAGCATTATTTCACTCAACTATTTTAAAGGGCAATGCTATAGCGAAAGCATTTTTTTTTACGCTAATAGCCACTAAAGTCTGGACTAAATGACTAAAATTAAAAACATACAAGATGTCTCTTTTGGCACACCTATCGGTATATCGATGGGCAATGTAACCGCTTATTCTAGCGATTATGATACCGTAGACCCATTAATCTATAAATCGCGTAGTCACTTTAGAAGCTATGTAGATGACATTTATATGGGACATAAATGGCAATGTGTTGAATTTGCTCGTCGATGGCTTTACACCAACAAAGGTTATATTTTTAACGATGTAGCGATGGCTTACGAAATATTTAATTTACGTTCTGTGAGAGATATTGTAAATAATAACGAACTCGCCTTAAATGCCTTTGAAAATGGTGCAAAGAGATTACCTGAAGTAGGAAGTTTACTGATTTGGGATGAAGGTGGAGAATTTGAAGAAACGGGTCACGTAGCTATTATTACTGCAGTTTTTAACGATAAAGTGCATATCGCCGAACAAAATATGGCCTTTGCACCTTGGCCAAATGGGCAAAACTATTCGCGTGAAATAAAAGCAAAATTAGGCAGTAACGGCGACTACTGGCTGCACTGCCCTTCTGATGGGTCAACCATTTTAGGGTGGTTAATACAAACTGATGATGAAACAGATGCACTGATTTTTTCTCTGCCAGAACCCGCAGTGTTTAATATTGAAGCTTGTACTGCGCCAGCACAAAATAAAGCCAATACCCCTTGGTTAAACCTCGCCAATGACGACGAATATGCATTTTTTCAAATGATGGCTGGCCATAGACTGTCATGTGATGATGCAAGCGCTTTACGCTATTACCGTATATCCCCCCAAGCTCATTTAGCACTCGAAACGGCCACAGATGAACTGCATCAAATGTTTATGCATGCTACCGATTACGTGCTGGAACATCCAGAGCTGTTGGAAAAATTTGGCTTACCCAAAAACCTAAATGAAAAAATTCAGCGCTCATGGTCTAACCGTGCTAATCAATTAGTAACAAGCCGTTTTGATTTTTCAATGTCTGAACATGGCTTGAAGGTCTACGAATATAATTGTGATTCGGCATCATGCTATATGGAGGTTGGAAAAGTACAAGGTAAATGGCTAAAACACTTCCAAGTAAAAGGAGGAACTGATGCAGGCACAGCCTTATTTAGCCATTTAGTTAAAGCTTGGCAAGCTCGTGCTATCGACTCCGTTATTCATATATTACAAGATAATGACCCCGAAGAAACCTATCATGCACTCTTTATGAAAAACGCCATAGAAGCGGCGGGCCATCAATGTAAAATATTGGTAGGGATTGATTCATTAACGTGCAATATAAATAATGAAATTGAAGATTCAGCCGGCATAAAGATTCAATGGATATGGAAAACATGGGCGTGGGAGACTGCACTTGACGAAATAAGAGCAAATCAAGATGATGTTATTAATAAAACTCAGCATAATAAATCCATTAAACCTAGCTTATCTGACGTACTACTAAACGATAATATTATGGTTTTTGAGCCACTTTGGACACTTATTCCTAGCAACAAAGCGATTTTACCTGTGCTATGTATGCTATTTCCAAATCATCCCTACTTATTAAATACCAGCTTTGAATTAACAGATGAACTTAAGCAAACTGGCTACGTAAGTAAGCCAATCGTTGGCCGCTGTGGTGCAAATATAAAGATAATAGATGAGAACAAGCAAGTGATTGCCGAAAAGTCAGGTAATTTTGAGACAAGAGATCAAATCTACCAAACATTGTTTCCCTTGCCCTATGTTGAGGATAAGTATGTGCAAGTTTGTACTTTTACCGCAAATGGTCATTATGCCGGTAGTGGCGTAAGAGTGGACTCCTCTATGATTATAGATAAAGATAGTGATTGTTTAGCATTACAATGTAAACATGACGTATAAAAGAGTTCTTGGGCAAACATTCAGCGTATCTTCGCTTATTTCAACCGTATTTAGGATATTAACTTGCAATTATTAAGTATATTAAAAAAAATTAAAAACTTTTTATTAACAGCATTTATTGGTGGAATGGTTATATTATTGCCCGTCGTTATTATCTTTAAAGTCGCTTTTTGGCTATTAAATTCACTCTCAATGGCCTTTGAACCGATATCTACTTTTTTCTCAACACAATTTGTCTCTCACATTCCTTTAGCTGAAATTCTTGCCTTTACTGCCGTATTTTTATTATGCTTTATCATAGGAGTACTCGTACAAACAGTATGGGGACGCTATGTTCATGGTCAATTAGAACAACGCTTACTTGTTCCTATTCCTGGCTATACGCTAATAAGAGATATACTGAGCCAATTTAAAAATAAAGATGGTGGTTCTTTTACGCGCCCAGTAATGCTTAAAGCATTTCAATCTGAACAATTAGTTTTGGGCTATATCACTGACGAATTAGAGGACCATTTTGCGGTATTTGTACCTACCAGCCCTAGCCCATTTAATGGTTTCGTTATTTTTGCTCCTAAAGCAGATGTTAAACACATTGAAGGCAGTGCTAAAAGCGTGATGAACTTAATCGTCGGATGTGGTGTTGGCTCAGCAAAAACATTAACAAAAGATCATTTTAAAACCCCTTAACTTTACCATGTGTTAATGCGCCAATTTACAGAGTAAAACCAATAACATAACAATTTACTTTTGGTGCTAACGCAAATTTTGTGAGTTAACTCAGCAAGTAACTCGTAATGACTATGGAATTTAAAGACCCATGAATACATTAGAAGTGGAAAAAGAACGGATTTGTCAGATAAGTTCTATTCTATACAGCGCTAGCCAACCGATCAGAATACTCACCCATTTAGAATGGAACAGAGATATTAAACAGCAATTCTTTGCAGATAAGTGTAAAGAGCTACCTAAGGTTAACTACCCTACTTTTGATCCCAGTAAAACCTTAAGTTTAGTGAGTGAAGCTAGAAGCTTGATGGGGAATTCAGACATAGATGAATGGCTAAAGCGTATTTCAACTAAGCTTGAATATGGTGCTCTGATGATGGGATCGGTAGGCACTAAAAAGTTTTATGAATTTTCTGAGGCGCTTTACGGCAAACCTACCAACCCATTTACTGACGGTAAATCAACACCGCTTGAATTAGCGAATATTTTTGACAAACAAATTAGTAGTTATGCTAGTTACAACTTTGGTAGTCCACCACCCATGTGTTATCTAGCTTCAGATATCGCTGAGCAAATGCAAGCAGCCGTGACTAAAATGTTTGGTACAGATGCGCCGAAAGTTGAAGTGGTTGATGAGCTATCTGCCAACGCGTTAGCAAACCCAAAGTTAATACGGATTAGGAGGACAGCCTGTTTTACTGATCTTGACGCGCAACAACTCATTAATCATGAAGCCCATATTCATGTTGCCACTTCGATTAATGGACTTAATCAGCCTCACCTTAAAATATTAGCCGCTGGTCATCCTGGGACCACTAAAACACAAGAGGGCTTGGCGGTATTTTCTGAATATATCACTAATTCTATCGATTTAGATAGACTACGCAGACTAGCTGACCGTATTATCGCGATACAAATGTCGATTGAAGGTGCAGACTTTTTAGAAGTGTATGACTACTTTTTAGGTCGTATTGGCAATGAATCACAAGCTTATGAAAATACTCGGAGAGTTTTCAGGGGGGGTGTTTTAACTGGCGGCGCACCCTTTACCAAAGATGGTGTATACTTAGAAGGACTTATCCGCGTGCATAATTTCTTAAAAGCTATCGCCGCTAATGGTCGAGCAGATTGTCTTAAGTTATTATTTTGTGGAAAATTAGATATTGAAGACATTCCAGTACTATACAAATTAGAGGAAATGGGGCTATGCCAACCCGGTAAATACTTACCACCATGGGTTGAAGACGCACGCTATTTATTAGCTTACTTAACCTGCTCTGAGTTTCTCAATAAAATGGATATGCCTAAAGTTTATAGCCATTACGATGAGTTACTGGACAGCATTCCAAAAACGCTCAATTAACGTTGTGGTTTAGTAACAAGTCCTAACTGCCATCAAACTTAAATGCAATAGCCGCTAAAGCTAACGCTGTGATTTAACAACAAGCACTATCAGTCATCAGGCTTATATGCGGTGGCGGCTAACGCTGTTGTTAAAACAGCGTTACTTATACAGAGGTTAGTAGTCGTTAGTGGCCGTCCTTATATTTTTCATAGACCTTTTCAAAATTCTCTGGATATGCGGCAAAAGCGGCGAGCACCTTAGGGTCAAAATGTTCTGGCATGGTTCTGCCATCACCTTCAGTAATTATTTTTACTGCCTTTTCATGACTAAAAGCAGGTTTATAAGGGCGTTTTGAGCGCAGCGCATCATAAACATCACACAACGCCATAATACGAGCAGGTAATGGAATATCTTCACCAGATAGACCATTAGGATAGCCAGTACCATCCCATCTTTCGTGATGATTTAATGCGATTTCAGCGCCCATTCTGATAAAAGGAGAATCTCCTTTTTGCAGAATTTTTGCGCCAATAGCACTATGTGTGTTCATGGTTTCACGCTCTTGGGGTGTAAAAGGCGTTGTTTTGAAAAGAATAGCATCTGATATACCAATCTTACCAATGTCGTGCATCGGGCTCGCATAAAACAATGCTTTATTCATTTCTTCACTCAGACCAAGCAATCGCCCTAACAGATATGAATAGTGTGCAATACGGCGTACGTGTGCCCCAGTTTCCTCATCCTTAAGTTCAGCAGCGCAGACCATAGTGATGATAGTTTCCTTATAAGCATTTTCAAGCTTAGTCGTACGTTCTTTAACCTTATCTTCAAGTTTATTGTTGTAGTCTGAAAGCAGATCGCTGTAATCCTTTAAGCGCAACATGTTCCTAACCCGTAATATAATTTCAGCTCGGTCGATTGGCTTTGTAAGAAAATCATCAGCGCCTACTTTAAGTGCCGTCAATTTAGCCGCATGATCATCTAACGAGGTCACCATAATAATTGGAATATACATGGTCTCAGGATTAAGTTTTAACCTTTCTGCAACTATATTACCATTCAGCCCAGGCATCATGATGTCGAGGAGAATTAAATCCGGTGGGTCTTGCTCTACACTTTTTAAAGCCTCTTCTCCCCCATTAACTGTCTGAATAAGATAGCCTTCATATTCAAGCATCACCTTAAAAAGTTCTCGATTGAAGTCTTCATCGTCAACAATAAGGACTTTTCTGGGTCGATTATTCATATCGATTTTCCTATTAAGAGATTGAGGTTATATTACATGTTTTTCGACTACTGCCCACAATACTTTATAACGCAAGGGTTTAGATATATAGTCGTCGCAACCTGCAGCCAAACATAGTTCTTTATCTCCACTCATTGCTAGAGCAGTTAACGCGATAATAGGTATAGACTTTGTCGCAGGAGATGCTTTTAGCAATACCACGGCTTCTAAACCCGACAGACCCGGAAGCTGTACATCCATCAGGATCAAGTCTGGTAATTCTGTTCGACTTATACGCAAGGCACTTTGCGCATCTTTTGCTTGAATAACGCTATGACCCGCTTTTTCAACTAACAAAGTGGCGAGTTCCATGTTCATCGGGTTATCTTCAACAATTAATATGCGAGCCATTCCATTTCCTCTTACTGCGTTTACCTAAAGCTCACTAAACTGAAGTACTCACTATTTATCTATTCACGTAATCTTTGGCCATACCGCTAAAATATTAACCTAGAGCATATTTATTCTTTAATGATAAATTAACGCGCCCTTTTATATTCAGTCTTTCTAGGAGTCCAGTTTAACTGTCTTTTTCTAGCGCTAAATTTACCAGTACCGAAGCGCTCTTCTCAACTTCAGTAATAAAGGGCAACTCATGCTATTTAACCAAATTACGGTCAATATTCTCATCTTTTATTTGTATGGGTGGGTTAACTGAAAGAGAAACGTCTTTAACGCTGACATCACGCCATGGTATCCACACTTTAAAACAAGCACCTTTATCTTCTGCGCTCGATACCGCCATAAATCCACCATGCAAATGAGCAAGTGCTTTCACCATAACTAAACCCAGCCCAGTGCCACCAAATTTTCGGGATAGGCTACTGTCTATTTGGGTGAAGGGTTGAAAAAGCTTATTTAAATTATTCTCAGAAATACCTATACCGGTATCATGTACCGTGATTTCTAAAAACTCATCAAAGGTGGTTTCAACATCATCAACTTCATTAATCAGTCGAGTTTTCCATGAATTATCTTCAGTGATCATAATCACGTTAGCGCGAACAGCATGGCAGGCAGAAAAAATAATGGTGCCACCTCGTGGTGTAAACTTAACAGCATTAGATAATAGGTTGTAAATAATCTGCTTGAGTTTGCGCCCATCACATTGCATAAAACCTAAATCTGCTTGCACATCCTCGATTAATTCGATATTTCGCGATAACGCTTTCTCTTTTATCATAGAAGTACAGTCATGCAATAAGCTGGTCAATTGAAATGTCTCTATATCGAGGATCATCTTACCCGCTTCTACTTTCGAGAGATCAAGCACATCGTTGATTAGCGAAAGCAAATGCTGACCACTTTCAAAGATATTGCCAATATATTTACTTTGCTGTTGGCTAAGTTCCCCCACCAAGCCATCTCTAATGACTTCTGAAAAACCTATAATAGCATTAAGTGGCGTACGTAATTCATGAGACATACTGGCAAGAAATTCGCTTTTCATTTGACTAGCGTGACGTAAAGCTTCACTTTCAGCACGCAGTTGCTCGCTTTGTCGCTGCTCACTGATGTCACGCGTAACTTGAGCGAAACCAATCACTTTGTTATCAGTGCTATTTATCGCTGCTATTACCGTATTGGCCCAAAAGCGTGTGCCATTTTTACTGATTTTCCAGCCATTTATCTCAAAACGGCCTAGCTCTCTAGCGACCTGTAATTCTTTTTGTGGTTGACCTGCGATTATTTCTTCATGGGGATATAAACAAGAGAAAAACTCTCCAATCACATCAGCAAAGGTATAACCGGTAATATATTCAGCCCCTTTATTCCATGAGCTAATACGTCCATCGACATCAAGCATTATAATGGCGTAATCACGTACACTTGAGACAAGAAGTCGAAGCGACTCTTCACTCTTTTTTAATTGCTTATCTGCTTGCAATCGGGCTAGTTCAACAACCAAAGCACGTCGAATGTACAACCAAGTAGCGAGTGACACCGCCACAAATAATATGCCTCCCATCCAAATTAGCTGTCGAGCACGTCTATAAATCGGTGCATAGACTTCGGCTTCATCAACTTTTGCCACCATGCCCCAATCCATTCTAGGGACCTGCGATAAATAGGAAATAACCGGTATGTTTTGATAATCGACACCACGAAAGAAACCCGTTTTGCCATTGACAGCATTCGTACCCGGGATATCTTCTTGGTTAAGCGGAATACTCATACTAAGCGATAAGTCTTTCTTACGACGTACCTCATTAAGGTACAGTGCCTTACCGCTATCTCTGCGTACCAGTAAGGTTTCTGCACTCAGGCGATCAACTGGCCAAGCATCTAGCATAGGAAATAGAAACTGCTCTGGATGAATACTAAAATAAAGTACACCAATGATCTGACGAGCCCCTTTACTTTCGACAAATAAAGGCACTAGCATCGACATTTTTAGTTTTTCTTTTTGCCCTAGGTTAATCTCACCAAGTATCATTTTTTCAGTGCGAATAACGTTTATGGCCTGCTCTTTTATCGAATCATTGTCTGGGTTCATTGTTATGTTGTTAGTCGATAATATTGTCTGACCTGCTAGGTTGAGCAGCGATAGGGCAGCATATTTATTATTGTCTTCAATATTTTTAAGGCGCTTTAAAATATTATTACGGTCAGCATTATCGGGAGCGCCAGCACGTAACCACTGTTCCAGTAGAGTGGTAAAATAATAATCTTTACTGATAATACTGGCATCACGTTCAAGTCCGTCAAGCCAATATTCGATTCGTTCGACTTTTAGATTAGCAATGCTGGCGAGGTTATCTTCGCTGCGTTCTAGAATGATATTTTTTTGATATTGAAATATTATCAATCCAGTCAGAATGATGGACAAAGCGAAGGCCATTAGTAATAAAAAGGGCTTAACCAGAAAGTTTGGGAACCGCGTATCAACGTTCATAGTATGATCCCGTCTTTTTGACAGAATTATGGCAACTATCAGCGGGTAAAATAGCAAGTAAGGTAATATTTATTCCTGATGTAATGGCAAGGGTTAGTGTTAAGTCCGTTTACCTAACATCAATTTAGTATGGCTTTATATCGATAGATAGCAAGGTTTTATTTATAGCAAAACCGATAATGAAAAGAGCTCTCATTTAAGAATAATAATAATAATAATAACTACATTCTTACTACACAGAATTAACAAAGTCACTAATTTTAATAACTTAAGAATAAACCTGCCAAGTTAATATTTGATAATGTCATCAATAGACAAGACACTTAATATACTCAACTCATTAATACTCAGCCTGGGGTAAAGCATAAGTAGCTTTAATCGCTAACCGTTGCGGTGCAATATCATCGAAGGCCTTTTGATATAGTGCTATCACATCATTGGCTGTGTTTATATTAAAAGCCAAATAATTACCCACCTTATTGACCTGCCAGACCTGTTCATAGTCAGTTTCATCAAACCCAAGTTGTTCTGCTAAATAAGCGAAACCATGTATAGAGATAACAATCATGTCGACACGATCTGATTGCATCATTAAAAAAGTTTGTTTTAAGGTGGAGACTTTTGCTAGGTTAGAGGAAGGAAAGCCCACTTGATGAAGCGAAATTTCTGAAATATCACCTGCTACGGTGGCAACTTTATGGTAAAAAATCTGCCCTAAATTAGCAAACTCAAAGTTTTTTGATTTTTTGGCTATCAGTACATGAGTAGAGTGAAAAATAGGCCCAACCCATTTAAATAAACTTTCGCGAGCTTGAGTTCTAGAAATGGTAAACAAAGCAGTGTTGGCTTTATCTAAAGTAAATCTATAGCCACGTGCCCAAGGCACAAGCAGAATTTCTTGTTCTACAATGTCTAAATGTTTCCATAACGCTTTTAAAGTCTCTACTGAAATTCCCTTAAGCTTATCATTAACTAAATAATTAGCAGGTGGATAGTTTTCAGTATAAAACGTAATTTTTTGTGTTGGCGATAATTGTTGAAGTGCCTGCAGCGGAGCAAGCACAATAAAAAATAGTAAAATAGACTTAATCAGAAATTTATTCATTAAAACTGAATCCTAAACCACGATAAAATAAAATCAACAGACTTTATTATCAATTAACGTCAACCACACTTATATTGCCAATATACCTTCGCATATCAACGTTATTGATGGTGACGGAGCTATTTGCTGTAAATAAAGTACAGACTACATTTATCAGCTAACTATAATCCTCGTTGCCATTCTTGACGAAGCGGAATTTCTGTAGAATGCGCTAATGCCATTTGCACCGTATTAACTAGTTTCTCTTTATCTTTCCCTAGAATGCCCTTTAAGACTAAGTAATTTGAAGCATGATCAGACCTAAAAATAGTTTTTTCTAATTCCAGCGAAGATAATAATGTTGCCATTTCAATAAATAATTCTTGCTGACTTAACAGTCGATAGGGTTGATATTGTCGGTCAGTAAAGTTTTTAGCAAAACGTTCTTGCCCTAAAGGGAAGCTAACCACGAGTGTCGATAAATAGTCGGGTTGTGCTTCATTCATTAATTTAGCTGAGTTAACGGCATGCTGTTTGGATAACTCAGGTCCACCAAGTCCATTTAAGATCATCACTGAACTTTTAATACCTGCTTGCTTAATTTTGTTAAGCGCAATTAAAGAGCTTTGATAGGTTTCGCCCTTGTCAATTAATTGTAAGACCTCATCGTCACCACTTTCACAGCCAACATACAAGAGAGACAAGCCTAACGCCTTTAACTCTGCTAGCTGTTCAACGGTTTTATTACTGACATTTCTTGGTAGACAATAACTTGCAACACGAGTGACTTGCGGAAAATATTGCTTTATTAGCTCAAGTATTTCTTTCAAGCGTTTAAACGGTAACATCATTGCGTCACCGTCGGCTAAAAATACCCGACCAACCGGTAAGCCTGAGTCGACAACTTTAATCATCTCCTCTTCAATCAATGTGACTTTTTTCGGTTTAAATTTTTTGTTTTCGGCCGTATACATTTCACAAAAAGAACAATTATTCCAAGAGCAGCCATTGGTAACTTGCAAAATAAGGCTCTTCCACTCACTCGGCGGACGAAAAACTGGCTCTATATATTCAAGGGGATACATTCGTTACTCACTTTTTAGATCACTTTAGTTAGCTACACATCATCGAAAAATAATCGTAAATTTAACCTGAAAATATTCAGTTAAATTTTACGACCAATCACCTCTATCTTTAAAGTCTTTCGCTTCACTGGTGCTATGGGTTTGATTGTAGGTTTTTATCTTTTGATTTTTACCTAACATAACCTTTAATTGATAATAAGTTTCACGAGCTAAAGTAAAACGGTCACTGCGCCACCAAACATGATTATAAAGTTTTTTGACACCGGCAACCGCATCCGGTGATTGCTGGCAAATTTTCTCTGCTAAACTTTTTGCTGACATTAAGGGATCTGCACAAATATCGGTAATTAACTTGAATTCAAGCGCTTGCTGCGCAGAAATTTCTTGACCAGTCATCGCCAACAACTTGGCTTGATCTGCTGGTAAGTGTTCTTTAAGTGCTAAAGTGCCACCCATATCTGGAATGAGTCCCCACCTCGCCTCTAAAATAGATAAAGTAGCGCTGGGCTCAACAAAGCGAAAATCGCCACCCAGTGCTATTTGTAAACCGCCCCCCCAAACTCTGCCATGTAATGCCATAATCACCGGAGCAGGAATTTTACGCCAGCCCGTTGATACACGTTGCGCTAAATTTGATTGACCGGGTAACCATTTAAACAAGAGTTTAAAAATATTAACCGGCGCTTTCATCACAGACTTAACATCTAAACCACTACAAAAGTCGACACCTTTACCATGAACAATTACTGCTCGCAGTGATTTATCTTTTTGTAATTGTTTAATAATTTTATCAAGTTGATAAAACATCGTCATATTAATAGCGTTATGTTTATCTGCACGATTAAGGGCAACATAAGCAATGTTGTTTTCGATAGTTAACAATACGGTTTTTTCTGGCATAAATACCTCTGGTTAGACCAGAGTAAAATAACCTTGTCGACATGAGATGTAAATAAATAAAACAAATAAAAACAAATGAAACTGGAAGCATAAAGATGGAACATTATTTTCAAGGTAAAACAGTTGTTATTACCGGTGCATCTGCAGGTGTCGGTGCAGAAACTGCCCGAGCCTTTGCCAAATTGAAAGCTAATTTGGTTTTATTAGCGAGAGGACAACAAGCACTCGACGAGATTGAAAAAGAACTCAGTGTTGAAACTTCGGTTTTAACGATCAAGATGGATGTCGCTAATTTAGCTGATTGCCAAAAAATGCTAGAGAGTGCTCAAGAAAAATTTGGCAGTATTCATTATCTTATTAATAATGCTGGCTATCATCAGCGCGGTAATGTTGAAAATAATACCGCTGAACAATTAGCAAAAATGGTCGATGTAAATTTACGTGCGCCAATAGTACTGTCGGCATTAATTTTACCTTATATTCGCAGCAGTATAACTAATGGCGGCTTTGGCGGCATCGTTAATGTGGGCTCTTTAGCTGGTCGAACACCCTTACAAGGCGCTGCAACCTATTGCGCAACTAAGTCTGGGCTGCGTGCATTTACCTATGCCCTTGCTGATGAATTAAGCGGCTCGGGAATTAGTATTGGTTTAGTTTCTCCGGGGCCAATCAATACGGGCTTTATTATGTCTGAAATAGATGAAGTAGAAGACATCGTATTTTCTCAACCGATGAGCAGTCCCGAGCAAGTCACCGACGCAATAATCCGCGTAGCCAAAAGTCAGCAAATCGAAATTTCATTACCTCGTTCGAGCGGTTGGTTAACCACTGTTTCTTACCTATTTCCTTCACTAAGACGCTTTCTAAGACCAGCACTTTATAAAAAAGGTCGAAAAGCAAAAGAACGTTATCGAAACAAAAAATAATAAAGGCAAGTACATTGTCAGCATATCCGTATATAATATGTCTATAACTGTTTAGTAAAAAAGAATCTCATGACGCTAGAAGACGAACAACTCAATAATCCCCTGCACGGGCTTAAATTAGATACACTTTTAAACGAAGTGTTTGATCATTACGGTTGGGAAATTCTAGCGGAATATACCAATATTAATTGTTTTAAAAACAAGCCTAGTATTGAATCTAGCTTAAAGTTTTTGCGTAAGACCGAGTGGGCACGTGAAAAAATGGAACGTTTTTATTTATATCAATTTAAGAACTTACCTAAAGCCGATGATGAACAATATGAAATTCCACCACGTCTGCGAGTAATACCTGCACGCCAAAAACCTAAAGACCCTGCCGTACTCATTTTAGGACAAGCACCTATCCCGACAATCAGATCATCGAATTTTTCTGATAACAAACCTTCATCACAAGGTCGAGATAGCAGAAGTAATAGCAGTAAGGGGAGTTATAAAGATAAAAGTGAACAGGGCTTTGCTCGTCGAACAGAAAAACCTGAACGTTCAAAGCCAGCTAGTGCATCTTCAAACCCTTACTCGGATTCTCCTAAGTAACATCAATATAAGCATTCAAGTGACAGATTTACTGCAAGGTTAATCTGTCAACATATCAATAAATTTCAAACTAAAATTATAAATATCTCCAGGCCATCTCGCCGATAAGTAGTTTCTATCTTTGACGATAAAGCCACGTGACAAGTGCTGTAAATCATCACGAGCTATTGGCAAACTGCCGGCAACAAACTGATTTTTATTGGCAAGTGCTGCCACTAATTCATCTTCTGTGGTTGTTTCTGGATACGTTAAATAATAATCATCTAACCAAAGTCGAGTTAATTGGAAAGCCATAAGCTCTTGACGCTTTAATAGCCCGGTACATTGATAATTATAGATGACCGATTTTTGACTTTTAGGATCAATACTTCTCGCTGGAATTAATACGCCATGGCAAACAGCCGCGACGGGTTTATTTTCATTAAAAAAATCAACCACCAATCTTTGCAATACCTCTGATTCTAAATATTCTTTTACTCCTTTGTCATGCCCACCCGGTAATAA
Organism: Colwellia sp. MB3u-55; assembly: GCF_014076785.1. Classification (NCBI taxonomy): domain Bacteria; kingdom Pseudomonadati; phylum Pseudomonadota; class Gammaproteobacteria; order Alteromonadales; family Colwelliaceae; genus Colwellia; species Colwellia sp. MB3u-55. The sequence goes on along the minus strand of NZ_JACGUS010000115.1, from coordinate 39,169 downwards.
TAATCCATCGAAGTCACTGGCTTTCACATCGGTGTAAGATAAAGGCTTATTAAATTCAGCTGATTTTTCCAGTTGACGATAGGCATTTATTGCATCTTGTCTAGCCTGTAATAAGGGTTTGAGCAAACCCAAACTTTTTCCTGTCAGCATAATGTCGTCGGCCGTTGCGACCTTGCCATCAGGCGTTATAAAGGTCATTTCAACCTGTTGTTCTTTTAGCAATAACCAAGGAATAGCAACTTCTGAAGGATCGCAACCATAGCGCGGTAGCGGGATCAGTACTTTTTTGTTATGCATCTTTATTGCCCCTATTTAAGATTTCTTTGTTAGCTTGTTCTTGTTGCAAAAAATAAGTCCATTGCTGCTCGTAAGCAGACATTTGCTGATGTTTCTTAGTGGCTAAATGCATTTGCTTGTCGTGCTCTGTGGCAAAAGCGCCTGTATGACAAGCTAGGCATTTTTTATCTTCAGGCACCCTACTTTTGCGGTTATAGGTTATATAGTCATCGCTGTGAGCATCAAACATCGCTTTACAATTTTCTAAAGACGCATGGCTGTATATATAAGTTGTACCTTGAGTTGATTTAACATGTTTATCTCTGTTTACATTCCTGACTTTATAATCTGGAAATTTAGTAATATCAAAGAAAAAACGACCAATATAGTTGATATCGGTATTAGTGATTAACGCTTTTTCAATATTCCATTGCAAATAAGGTTTAACATTCTTTGAAGTGATCAACGCAAGTTTTGCACCATTTTCATCAAGAAAGTATTGAAAGCAGTTCAACAGATATTTTCTCAGTAAAGCTCTGTTTAAGGTATTAACACTTAATTGTTGGCACTGAGCTTGAAAAGCTTGTTCAGAAGGAAAAGCGGGTAATAATGGAAATTGAAAGATCACCAAATCAAATGATTTTTTAGCTAACGTCCCCCAAGTATTTTCATCAGTAACGTCAAAATCAGTGATGACTTGGCAATTGTCCTGCTGTAACTGCTGATAATAAACATCACCGTACTTTTCCTGTAAACAAGCCATGCTGTCATAGATGGTTGCTGTCAGCTGCTGCGGTTGATGATGTTTTAGTAAGGAGGCAGAAAAAGATAAGTCGCCATCACCAACCGTTAAAACACGCCATTTGGGATCAATATACATAATGAGATTTATAGAATAATAAAATTAGCATTGTATACCTGTTAACGCGCAAAGTGCAGAATTTCAGTGACAATAACAATCGCTAGCTTTTGCCTAAATTGATAACTACTCGCAAGATAAGGTATTAGCTTTGTACTTTACTTACGGCATCTTGCCATTGCGCATAAAGACGATTTTTTTTCTGCTCGCTGATTTGTGGTTTAAAACATTTTTCACAGCGCCACAAGGTTGATAATTCATCAACAGAAGAAAAGACGCCTGCTTGTAAGCCGGTTAAATAAGCAACACCTAACGCTGTGGTTTCAACAATATCAGGGCGTTCAACTGTTATCGATAACATATCGCTGATAAAATTAAGCAACCAGTTATTTTCAGCCATGCCGCCGTCTACTTTTAAAAATGAGAGCGCTAAGCCATCTTTGGCCATGGCATTTTGTAAGTCTTTACTTTGAAAAGCAACCGACTGCAAAGCGGCAGAAATTATTTCATTTCGACCTGAGTCACGACTAAGGCCTGAAATAACAGCGCGGGCATTAGGATCCCAATACGGGGCACCCAAACCTGTGAATGCTGGGACTAAAAAAACACCATGCTCAACAACCGTATTTTCAGCAATTTTTTCACTGTCACTTGCTTTATCAATGATCTTTAATTGATCTCTTAGCCATTGAATAGTTGCCCCTGCCATAAAAATACTGCCTTCGATAGCGTAAGTAACGTCGCCATTTAAACGATAGGCAATAGTTGTCAGTAGCCGATTAGTTGACTTTAAAGCTTTATTGCCAGTATTTAGCATTAAAAATGCGCCTGTACCGTAAGTACATTTCGCCATGCCCTCAGTAAAACAAGCTTGACCAAATAAAGCCGCCTGTTGATCACCTGCCATCGCTAAAATAGGTATTTCACCATTAAATAAAGATGATTGCGTGACACCAAATTCAGCGGCGCAGTCCATCACGTCAGGCAACATACTTTTGGGTATTGAAAATAAAGCCAGTAATTCATCATCCCAACATTGTTGGTGAATATTAAATAACATAGTGCGAGAAGCATTAGTTGCATCGGTTTTATGAGATTTTCCCGCCGTTAATTGCCACAATAAAAAAGTATCAACAGTGCCAAAAAGTAACTGACCTGCGTCTGCTTTTTCTCTTGCGCCAGGTACATTATCCAATAACCAATTAATTTTGGTCGCAGAGAAGTACGCATCTAAAATTAAACCCGTTTTATCCATAATGCTATTTTTGATTTCTTGACAATCAATTGAATCACAAAAAAAAGCAGTACGTCTATCTTGCCAAACAATCGCATTATAAATAACATCGCCAGTATTTTTATCCCATACGAGGGTCGTTTCTCGCTGGTTGGTTATGCCAATACCTAAGATATCGCTAGCACTCAACTGGTTTTCATCTAGCACTTTTTGACAGGTACTTAAGACACTCTGCCATAGTTCGTTAGGGTTGTGTTCGACCCAGCCATCTTGAGGAAAGTATTGCGGAAACTCTTCTTGGGCACTCGCGTAACGTTCACCTTGGGTGGTGAACAATATCGCTCGTGAACTTGTCGTGCCTTGGTCTATTGATAAAAGGTACTTTGCCATAAAAAGAAAAGTCTCCGCTGAATGAATAAAGTTAAACAGATTATGCCACAACTGGCTTGTTGAGCAATTATAGAGATTTTCTCGCCACGACTTGCGCTATGGATTGGCTATGATTACCCGTGTCTGAAATTGTTATCCCTAAACATATCGATAAAAGATACTTTGCGGTAAAAATACTTTGCGGTAAAAAAAAACCGTCTGCGCTGAATGAATAAAGTTAAGCAGGTTAAACAGATCATGCCACAACTTGCATGTTGAGCAATTATAAAGGTTTTCTCGCCACGACTTGCGCTATGGCTTGGCTATTATTACCCGTGTCTGAAATTATTGTCCCTTCAAAAGAATGAATAATTTGCCAATCAGCAAAATGCTCAAGTAATTCTCCTTTTTTTAATAAGAAATCAGGGTTTTTGGGGCGACCAAGAAAAGCTTGTCCTAAGGTGAAGGTTTGATAAATAACGAGACCATTAGGAACTACTGCCGCTTTAATCTGCTCTATAAGTGGTCGGTGTAAGTAGCGAAAAACGATTACTGCACTATGACTATTTTCTATTAATGACTGAGAAAGCTTTTGTTCAAAGTCAACTAGCCAAAAGGTCGCTAATGTCGATTGGTATTTATCTGCATCATGACTTATTGCTTGCTTAACATTCGCTAATGACTGCGTGTTAATATCAGCAAAAGTTACCGCTAAATTTTTCTCTAGGCAAAACAAACCATTCCTGCCATTGCCACAAGCCAGATCTAAGATGGGTAATGAATTTTCATGAGGGTTAAGTTCAGGTAAATATTTTTCTAGCAAGGAGGAATGCATAATTTTAGTTTTTTTGACTTTTTGCTATGAGTAATAAAAAAGGCTGCAATCAATTTGCAGCCTTCATTTAATTCAATACTAGTTATTAATAAGTATCGTTAGTTAATCGCTTGATAACTGAGTCACTTAGCTACTTAAAACTGAGATACTGGCGCCGCTATTGCTTTACTAGTAATTTCAGCATTAACTTTCAATGATTCAACAAAGCTTTGGTAAGCAGATTGTGCAAGTTGCTGCGTTTGTTGTTGTGCCATTCTTGGATCAAGTGCTTTATCAACATTACTCGCTATAACAGCTTGAACTTCTAATAAGGCTAAATCACCATTATTTAATGTTACCGTCGTTGCTGAAATCTTACCTTCACTTGGATGAGGTAATTTAAAAGCCTCACGACTTAAGCTAGGCGCAATATCACTGCCTGAGCGAGCAACATCAGCTTTTTCAACAAATACGGCGTTAATCGCTGTTAACGGCTCGCTAATATCATTACCGGCTTTAAATGAAACAAGTAAAGAGTCAGCTGTTGTTTGTGCGAGCTCTGTTGCTTTCTCGCTAATTAAGGTATCACGAATTTGCGCAGTAACTTCAGTAAGTGGCTTAACTTCTGCTGGTTGGTACTCTTCTAAACGAATAACAATCGCTAAAGTATCGCTAACTTCAATAATGTCTGAGTTTAAGTTCTCTTGAAGGACTAAGTCAGAGAAAGCAGCTTCGATTACTTTAGGACTATCAAATGGCGCTGTGTTGCCAAATTTGTTTAACCAGTCTGTCGTCATTATTTTTGAGTTAACGGCTTCAGCAGCTTCATCTAAACTATCAGGAGCTTCAAAGCTTAATCGAGCCATTTCTTGTTGTAAATCATAAAACTTATCTTGTGCTTTTGTTTGACTCACTTTTGCTTGCAATTCTACTTCTACATCAGCAAATACTTGAACTTGTTCAGCTTTTAGGTCAGTTAATTTGATGATATGAAAGCCAAAGTCACTTTCAACAATATCACTTACACTATTAATTTCGGTTAACGCGAACGCACCTTCGTCAAACGCATCGCCCATGGCACCACGTTCAATCCATTCTAAATCGCCACCATTTTCACCGCTAAAAGTATCGTCTGAACTTTCTTTGGCTAAAGTAGCAAAATCTTCACCTGCATTAACACGGGCTAATAAAGCTTCTGCCGTTACTTTTGCCACAACTTCATCATCACCAAACTCAATTAAAATATGAGCAACACGGCGCTGTTCGTCTTGACGATAGCTAGCAATATTCTCTTGGTAGTAAGCTTTAACATCATCGTCACTGACTTCAATTGTTTTTGCAATTTCGTTAACATCAAGTGTGATGTAGTTAAGTTTTACTTTCTCTTCGTTTTCAAAACGGGCTTGATTAGCTAAGTAGTACTGATTAATTGCATCGTCAGTTAACTCAATACCGGCTTTAAACTGTTCAGCATTAATTGTCGCATAGCGGACGTTACGCTTTTGGTTTTGTAAAGCGTTTGCCCATTTTTCTTGGTATGGCAAGTTGAACTCACTGGCAACAAGTGCTTGTGTTAATTGACGACGAGTCATTTGAACACGTAAGTAATCACGAAAATCTGAAGATTGATAGAAACCGGCTTGGTTAATCATCGCTAAATAACGATTATTATCGAAAACACCATCAACCTGAAATTCAGTCATCGTGCGGATCGTTTGCTTTATACTTTGATCAGAAGCGCGAATAGACATATTAACTGTACTTTGATCAATCAGTTTTTCATTGATTAGGTTATCTAAAATACCGTTACGAAAGTTCGCCATATAATTTTCATCTGCTGATAATGTTTCGAACATATCACCAAATTGTTGTGCCATACGATTACGTTGCGCTTGATAAGCTTTATTAAAAGCATCTTGTGATATTTTTTCACCGTTAACGTCAGCGACAGATGTGTCTACTGAGTTGGTATAAGTACCAATTCCCGCTAAAGCAAAAGTTAAAATAACTAAACCTAGGATTGATTTTGCAATCCAGCCCTGTGAACCTTCTCGAATATTTTCTAACATCTTTTTCTCTATTTATTACGACAGATATATCTTTGTTCAGGATTCTATCAGAAGCATCACTGACCTTGAAGTAGCAGACGAAGATTTAATTATTTTATAGTGATATAAATGAAGCTATTTATGGGATATGTAAAATAAAAAAAGCCTTCGTTTAAAAAGGCTTTTCTAATTTATCTACAAAAATTGAAGCAGATAATTATGGATTAACTGAATCTTTTAATGCTTTACCAGCTTTAAATGCTGGGATTTTAGCTGCAGCGATTTGAATAGTTGCACCCGTCTGTGGGTTGCGGCCAGTGCGAGCAGCACGGTCACGTACTGAGAAAGTACCAAAACCAACTAGAGCAACTTGCTCACCATTTTTCAATTCGTCTGTAACAGCTTCAATAAATGAATCTAACGCACGACCAGCAGCAGCTTTAGAGATGTCTGCGCCAGCAGCGATTTTTTCGATTAGTTGAGATTTGTTCACAAGTATTCCCCTTCAATTGTTATTATTCAGTGCCATCATTTGTTTTAGCGTCCTGCGGAAACTTTTATATTGAGCTTCTTTTGAACATCAAGCACTGTGTTTAAGAAAATAAAATTTATTATTTATTTTTATCTTAACCAAACCCTAATCCTATGTATGGATAGGGGTCTAGCGTTATCAGCGACATTAACTTAACACAGTTTCAGTGTATGAAAAGCAAAAATCACTGTTTTTTGTTAATTTTTTGCAATTTTTTCTTTTATTTACTAAAAAAACAGCAATTTTTACAAATTAGTTGCCTAAGTTGAATTTTTCTACAGGATGTTCTAAGGCAATATCTAATACCTCTTCTATCCATTTTACCGGATGAATAACCAAATCACCTTTAACATTGTCAGGAATTTCTTCCAAATCACGTTCATTATCTTTTGGAATAATGACCGTTTTAATACCACCACGATGCGCAGCCAAGAGTTTTTCTTTTAAGCCACCAATAGGAAGTACTTCACCTCGTAACGTAATTTCACCTGTCATAGCAACATCAGCTCTGACCGGATTACCGGTTAAGCTAGAAACTAATGCCGTACACATACCAACACCGGCGCTTGGCCCGTCTTTTGGTGTAGCACCTTCAGGGACATGGACATGGATGTCACGTTTTTCATGAAAATCAGCATTAATACGAAATTTATCGGCTCGACTACGCACAACCGTCATCGCTGCTTGTATCGATTCCTGCATCACGTCACCTAAAGAACCGGTGTAAGTCAGTTTACCTTTACCAGGAACCGAAGCGGTTTCTATAGTCAATAACTCACCACCTACCGATGTCCACGCTAAACCAGTTACTTGACCTATTCTATTTTCACTATCCGCTTTACCATAATCAAAACGTTGTACACCCAAAAATTCAGATAAGTTATCTTGATTAATAGTGACTTTCTTAATGGTTTTATCTAATAAAATCGCTTTTACCGCTTTACGACAAAGTTTTGATATCTCTCGCTCTAAGCCACGTACTCCAGCTTCTCTTGTGTAGTAGCGAATGATCCCCATAATAGCGCTGTCTTCAATTGAAATTTCTTTCTCTTTTAGACCATTACGACCAACTTGCTTATCAAGTAAGTGATTCTTGGCAATATTAAGCTTCTCATCTTCGGTATAACCCGACAAACGAATAACTTCCATGCGATCCAATAAAGGTCCGGGGATATCCATACTATTAGAAGTAGCAACAAACATCACATCGGATAAATCATAATCAACTTCCAAGTAATGGTCGTTAAACGTCGTATTTTGCTCCGGATCAAGCACTTCCAGTAAAGCAGATGCAGGATCGCCACGCATATCAGACGCCATTTTATCTATTTCATCTAATAAAAAGAGTGGATTCTTAACCCCAACTTTAGCAATTTTTTGAATCAACTTACCTGGCAAAGAACCAATATATGTGCGGCGATGGCCTCGGATTTCAGCTTCATCACGCACACCACCTAGTGCCATACGCACGTATTTACGTCCGGTTGACTTAGCAATAGATTGTCCTAAAGACGTTTTACCAACCCCTGGAGGGCCAACTAAACAAAGAATAGGTCCTTTTAGCTGGCTAACACGTTGCTGCACCGCTAAATACTCTAAAATACGTTCTTTAACTTTATCTAAACCGTAATGATCTTTATCTAAAATATCTTGAGCAAGCTTTAAGTTACGCTTTAACTTACTACGCTTCTTCCAAGGTACACTGATCATCCAGTCGATGTATGAGCGAACCACGGTTGCTTCTGCCGACATCGGTGACATCATTTTTAATTTCCGTACTTCAGCTAAAGTCTTTTCTTTAGCTTCTTCGGGCATTTGCGCATCTTCAATTTGCTTTTCAAGCTGCTCAACTTCGTTTGAACCTTCTTCGTCATCGCCTAATTCTTTTTGAATGGCTTTCATTTGCTCATTCAAATAATATTCGCGCTGACTTTTTTCCATTTGTTTTTTAACACGGGTACGAATTTTCTTTTCAACTTGTAATAAGTCAATTTCGCCTTCCATCAGTGCCATTAGGTATTCAAGACGTTGAGCAACATTCTCTATTTCTAGTACCTTTTGCTTTTCAGCTAACTTTAATGGCATATGTGCAGCCATGGTATCCGCTAATTGTTCGGCATCATCAATACCTGAAACTGAAGTTAACACTTCAGGTGGTATTTTTTTATTGAGTTTGACATAACCTTCAAACTGAGAAATAGCCGAACGAACCAAGACTTCGCAATCGTCTTCGTTAACGGTTTCTACGTCAAGAAACTCAATATCGGCAGTGAAGTATTCTTGTGTTTCAACAAATTGAGTTATACGCGCTCTACGCGCTCCTTCAACTAACACTTTCACCGTGCCGTCAGGTAATTTTAACATTTGTAAAATAGTGGCAATCGTACCCGCACGATAAACATCATCGGCTGTAGGGTCGTCAACTGCGGCATCTTTTTGTGCAACAAGAAAAACCTGCTTGTCGTTTTCCATTGCGATATCTAAACAGCGAATAGATTTTTCGCGACCTACAAATAATGGGATCACCATTTGGGGATAGACAACAACGTCGCGCAAGGCTAGAACAGGAATTTCATTGATACCAGATAACTCTTCGGTCATAGGTTACTCTCTCGAAAATCAGTAGGGAAAAAATTGTAGTTAAAAAGTATATGGGGATTTTAGTAAAGCTTTCAACGGATAGACAAAAAAAAAGAGTTAAATGACCAATGTCATCTAACTCTTTTTGTGGAAACACCTAAAATCTTAGCAATGAACGGCTATTCGCTCGCTACTTTTTCCTGTGGTGTGTCGTAAATAATAATTGGTTTTGATTCACCTTTTATTACTGTTTCATCGACCACAACTTTTATCGCATCATTCATTGATGGCAATTCGTACATGGTATCAAGTAAGACACTTTCAACAATTGAGCGTAAACCACGCGCACCCGTTTTACGCACCATAGCTTTGTGTGCAATAGCAATTAATGCATCTTCTCTGAACTCTAATTCAACGTTTTCCATGTCAAACAATGCACCAAACTGCTTAGTTAGCGCATTTTTAGGCTCTTGCAATATTTGGATTAATGCGTCTTCATCAAGTTCTGTTAATGTTGCTACAACAGGCAAACGACCAATAAATTCAGGAATTAAACCATACTTAATCAGATCTTCTGGCTCAACATCTTGTAAATGTTGGGTTAGCGTTTTCTTGCTATCTTTGCCACGAACTTCTGCGCCAAAACCTATACCTGCACCTGTATGCGAACGTTGCTCAACAACTTTATCTAAACCGGCAAATGCGCCACCACAGATAAATAAGATTTTTGAAGTATCAACCTGCAAAAACTCTTGTTGAGGATGTTTACGCCCACCTTGTGGTGGAACTGAAGCAATAGTGCCTTCAATAAGCTTCAACAATGCTTGCTGAACACCTTCACCTGATACATCACGCGTGATTGATGGATTATCTGATTTACGAGAAATTTTATCAATTTCATCGATGTAAACAATACCACGCTGGGCTTTTTCAACATCGTAATCACATTTTTGTAAAAGCTTTTGGATGATGTTTTCAACATCTTCACCAACATAACCTGCTTCAGTTAATGTCGTGGCATCAGCCATAGTAAAGGGCACATCAAGCAAACGCGCTAAGGTTTCAGCCAGTAATGTTTTACCACTACCCGTTGGGCCAATAAGTAAAATATTACTTTTACTTAACTCTATACCATTGTGAGAGTCACCATTGCGTAAACGTTTGTAGTGATTATAAACCGCTACGGCTAATACTTTTTTCGCGTGATCTTGACCAATAACGTAGTCATCTAAACTTTCACGGATCTCTATCGGTGTAGGTAAGCTTTCTTTTTCTTCTTTCGGGGAAATTTCTTTTATTTCTTCACGAATAATATCGTTGCACAGTTCGACACACTCATCACAAACAAATACTGACGGACCAGCAATAAGTTTACGAACTTCATGTTGGCTCTTGCCACAAAACGAACAATACAAAAGCTTGCCGTTATCACCGTCACCATTTTTAATATCGGTCATACGGAACCTCAATTTGTTTAATTTCTAATACAGATACTGTTAAGTATTTCATAAATTATCTAGTTCACAAAGTTGTGAAATTATTTATCTAATCTTTCTGTTAATATAGAGTCAACTAATCCATATTCAACCGCACTTTCTGCACTTAAGAAGTTGTCACGGTCGGTGTCATGAGAAACTTTCTCTAATGACTGACCTGTATGCTCAGCCATTAAAGTGTTCAATTTGGTTTTAATATAAAGAATTTCTTTCGCATGAATTTCAAAATCAGATGCTTGACCTTGGAAACCACCAAGTGGCTGATGAATCATCACACGGGCGTTTGGTAGACAGTAACGTTTACCTTTTTCACCGCCTGATAATAAGAATGCGCCCATACTAGCCGCCTGACCAATACATACGGTACTGATGTTTGGCTTAATAAACTTCATCGTATCGTAAATAGCCATACCTGCAGTTACCGAACCGCCAGGTGAATTAATATATAAGTATATATCTTTATCAGGACTTTCAGACTCAAGGAATAATAACTGAGCAACAATCAAATTAGCCATGTGATCTTCAACTTGACCACACAAGAAAATAACACGCTCTTTTAAAAGTCTTGAATAAATATCGAACGAGCGCTCACCCTTAGGTGTTTGCTCAATAACCATTGGCACTAAAGCACTATCGATAGTGCTGGTGATTTTCTGAGAATTATTTTGAGAAGTAAACAACTAAAATTTCCTTTCTATATAAAAAATGGCTCGTATGTCCCCATACCAGCCATTTAAGCGATTGCTTGACATAATGTCAATCTAAAAGGTCTACCAATTCACATTTGTTTCACTAAAGTGCTACAAATTTAAGCAAATGGCAGCCACTGAGCCAATTAAGTTTCTTTGCTCAGTGGCAAGAATCCTAAAAGACTCAGTCTTATTTACCTTCTGGATTCATTATATCTTTAAAGCTTGCATTCTTTTTATTAACTTTTGCGCTTTCAAGTAACAATTCGACAGCTTGCTCTTCTAATGCAACATTCTGCATTTGTTGGTTAAGCTCTTTGTTTGTTGCGTAGTACTCGATAACTTCTTTTGGATCTTCGTAAGCTGATGCGGCTGATGCAATTAATTCGTTAACTTTGTTTTCATCAACTTTTAATTCATTAACTTTGATCACTTCACCTAGTAACAAACCAACTTTAACACGGCGTTTAGCTTGCTCTTCAAACATATCAGCTGGAAGCTCTGGCATGTTATTAAGATCCATTTGACCCGCAAAACGTTGCATTGCTTGCTTACGTAAAACGTCAATTTCTTGAGCGATTAACGCTTTAGGAATTTCAACATCGTTAGCAGCTAATAAGCCTTCGATTACTTGCTCTTTAACTTTAGCTTTAACCGCTTGGGTTAACTCACGAGTCATGTTAGTGCTTACTTCAGTGCGTAATGCTTCTACACCACCTTCTTGAACACCAAACAATTTAGCAAAATCTTCATCGATTGTTGGTAAGACTGGACCTTCAGTTTTATGAAGAACTATATCAAACTCTGCTTCTTTGCCTTTTAGGTTTTCAGCATGGTAATCATCAGGGAAAGTCACTTTAATTGTTTTTTCATCGCCAGCTTTCATGCCAGTAATTTCTTTTTCAAAACCTGGGATCATGCGACCAGCGCCTAACTCAAGTTCGAAATCTTTAGCTTCGCCGCCTTCAAAAACTTCACCGTCAACACGGCCAGTAAAATCTAAAACAAGTTTGTCACCGGCTTTAGTTTTACGCTTGTTTTCTTTCCACGTTTTATGTTGATTCTGTAATGTAATAAACATTTCATCTAAATCAGCATCTGTAACTTCAACGTCAGGACGTTCAACGTTAATTGAATCTAAGCCCGTTAAAGTAACTTCAGGGTAAACTTCAAAAGTAGCTTCGAATTCTAGCGCTTTGCCGTCTTCATTGCTTTTAGCAATAAAACTTGGACGACCAGCTGGATTCATTTTTTCTGCAACGATTGCATCAACAAAGTTACGTTGCATTAATTCGCCAGCAACTTCTTGACGAACTGATTGACCGTAACGCTTTTGGATAACAGTCGCAGGAACTTTACCTGGACGGAAACCATTAATTCGCTGGGTTTTTGATATGTGACGAAGACGGTTTTTAACTTCTACATCTACTGATTCTGCAGGAACAGAAATAGTTAACTTACGTTCCAAACCTTGTGTAGTCTCTACTGAAACTTGCATTTTAATACCTCAAAACTTAGCGTTTTAGTAACGCTTTCAATAACACAACTACTTCACAGCTTAATTAGCCAAAGAGTGTGACGTTTGTAGCCCTATAACCAATGCTACAGAAGCCCGAAAAATCAGAGTAAATACCAACACCAATAAATAATTCCTCGCTCAGCGAGGTTTAAAAGGCATGATATAGACCTAGATTTTAAAATAATGACGCGAAATTATAGCGATGCTTGTTATAAGAGTCGACCCTTTAATGACGTTATTTTTGACTTATTTTTTAAATGGGTGATAAAACGAGTAAAAACAGTGTGTGCTGACTTCATTTAAATGTAATAAATTAAGTCTAAAGTGCATAAAGATTGGTGTAACGGGTAGTTAAAGAGTTGTTTTAGATTAAATTTATGATTTATAAATAGAAATGTATACGGGGAGTTAACAAAGATAATAGGACTCTAAAATAAGAAGTGGTCGGTGATGCAAGATTCGAACTTGCGACCCCTTGGACCCAAACCAAGTGCGCTACCAAGCTGCGCTAATCACCGACATTTTCTACTTAACCTACTTCACTACAATATTTTATCGCCATCTCTTGAGAAAAAATGGGGTGGCTAAAGGGACTTGAACCCTCGACAACCGGAATCACAATCCGGGGCTCTACCAACTGAGCTATAGCCACCATTGTAAAATACTGTTTGGTACGCCCTGCAGGATTCGAACCTGCGACCCACGCCTTAGAAGGGCGTTGCTCTATCCAGCTGAGCTAAGGGCGCACATTACCTACAGGCCAAATTTCTAGTTATTAAAAATAATTAAAAAAGTGGTCGGTGATGCAAGATTCGAACTTGCGACCCCTTGGACCCAAACCAAGTGCGCTACCAAGCTGCGCTAATCACCGATATGTACTGCGTTTAAAAGAACTAAAAATACGTCCCTTTCAACGGATGCGGATATTACCTAGTTGCCTGAGTCCCGTCAAACCTTTTTTATAAAAAAATAACCGTTTGCTCACTTTTAAAACAAGCCGCTTGATAATCAGCACTTATTGCCTATAAATATAGCAACTCTTCAATTACCAATAAATTCTGTTATTGGCCTACTTGTTTAGCGGATATTTTATTTTTAAATCTTCATTTGACGATATATTACCGAATAAAAGACCATTTATAGGAACAGTAGCTATAACAGTCTAGGTTTTTATGCGAAAATAGTGTCGTTTTTCATCATTTAACTAAGTTAATAGAAACTATCATGACAGCAACTCTTATAGACGGTAAATATATTGCTCAGCAGCTTAGGCTCTCAGTAAAAGAAAAAGTAGCAGTACGCATTAAAAATGGCTTACGACCTCCCGGGCTAGCCGTGATATTAGTCGGCTCAGATCCTGCTTCACAGGTTTATGTTGGTAGTAAGCGTAAAGCATGTGAAGAAGTTGGTTTTCTTTCTCGCTCATATGATCTGCCCCCAACAACCACTCAAGCTGAATTATTTACTTTAATTGATGAATTAAATAATGACGAAAATATTGATGGTATTCTTGTTCAGCTCCCTTTGCCAAAAGGTTTAGATGCTAATTTAATTATCGAGCATATTAACCCTTTAAAAGATGTTGATGGCTTCCACCCATTCAACGTTGGCAAACTAGCACTTCGCCAGCCAGGATTGCGCCCCTGTACACCTAAGGGCATTATCAAACTGATAGAGACTACCGGTATAGACCCACATGGTTTAGAGGCGGTTATAGTCGGTGCTTCAAATATTGTTGGTCGTCCAATGACGTTAGAACTATTACTGGCCGGTTGCACAGTAACCACCACACATAGATTCACTAAAAATCTTGAAGATAAAATACGTAACGCTGACTTACTTGTTGTGGCCGTAGGAAAACCTGAGTTCATTCCTGGAGAATGGATTAAGGCTGGCGCTATTGTTATTGATGTGGGGATTAACCGTTTAGACAATGGCAAACTTGTTGGTGATGTCGGTTTTGATGTAGCTCAGACGAAAGCCGCTTACATTACGCCCGTACCTGGCGGCGTAGGCCCAATGACAGTAGCAAGTTTAATCGAGAACACTTTGATAGCTTGTGAAGAATTTCACTAAATTTTAAGCCGCTTAATATAAAGGAATAATCAATGTCTGACGCTATTTATCAGTTTAATGCACTAAACAATAAAAAAGAAACCGTTGAGTTGAAAGACTATCAAGGTAAGGTAATGCTTATTGTAAATACGGCAAGTGCCTGCGGATTTACGCCACAATATGAAGGCTTACAATCCCTTTACAGTGAGTATCAAACACAAGGTTTAGCGGTTTTAGCTTTTCCTTGTAATCAGTTTAAGCAACAAGAAAAAGGCAGTAATGAGGAAATACAGCAGTTTTGTGATCTAACGTTTAATATCAAATTCCCATTATTTGATAAAATTGATGTTAATGGCGACAACACTCACCCTCTTTTTAACTTTTTAAAGGCAAAAGCACCTGGAATACTAGGTTCTAAGAGCATCAAGTGGAATTTCACTAAGTTTTTAGTGAACAAAAAAGGCCAAGTGGTTAAACGCTATGCGCCAACCACTAAACCAACTAGCATTAAAGCGGATATAGAAAAGTTACTCGCTGAGTAACTTATAATGAGCAGCCAAAAAGTATTGGCTGCTCTTATTATCTTATTGAGCTTTTGCTACTTTTAACATTTCAAGGTTACTAGCAATATCTTCTGCCGCTGTTCTTGGCGAAATATCATCATCTATTTTCAAGATTTTACCTTCTTTAGAAATATAAAATGTCACACGACTAGCAACCTGCATCATATTCAACACATCGTAGGCTTTTGCAGTCGCTTTTGTTGGATCGCTTAACATCGGAAAGTCTGCGCCGGTTTTCTTAGCAAAATCTCTGTTGTCATCTAATGGGTCAACACTGGCCATAACGTAACTTGCATTATACGCTCTGATCAAATGCCCCTTCTCAACCAATGACTTACATTCAATGGTACAACCACGCGTGTTAGCCATTGGATACCAAGCTAAAACAACCGCTTGCTTACCTTGGTAGTCACTGAGTTGGTAATAATCACCATTGGTGGCTTGCAATTTAAAATCTGGTGCTTGCTCTCCCACTTTTAAATCAGAGGCTAACAAGCTAAAGCTCGTCATTAATGCTAAAAATGTACAAACTACTTTTGATGTTCTTTTCATCAGAGTTACCTTTTAAAAATGAATAATATTTTATTGTTAGTTTACCTTATTTTAGCTCATTAACCTTTAGCTAAAAGATTATCGAGCCAACTTGTCGGTAGTATACGTTTGAATACGGCAAATAGTTTAGTAGGCACGGTAATTCTGTATCTTATTTTCGGGCGTTTACTCTCTAAAGCATGGATCAACGCTTTGGTGACATCTGCCGCTTCTAAGGTAAATTTTGCATTCGAGGTTTTACTGGCCAGTCTTGCTATTTGTTGTTGATACTCAACATGATGGACACTGTCTTTAGCGTCAATATTGGCTGTAAAAGCACTTAAGGCATTGGCGCGAAATTGAGTATTAATGGGACCCGGCTGTAAAAGTATCACTGCGATATTCGCTGATCTCAATTCTAACCTTAAGGTGTCAGATAAACCTTCAACAGCATATTTTGAGGCATTATAAGCGCCACGATAAGCCATAGAAACAAAGCCTAACACCGAGCTACATTGAATAATTCGGCCATGACCTTGCTTGCGCATAATCGGAATCACTTGTTTAGTCAGTTCGTGCCAGCCAAAAACATTGCTTTCAAATTGGCTTATAAGCGCTTGAGTTGGTAAGTCTTCTAGTGCACCCGGTTGACCATAGGCACCATTATTAAAAAGAAAATCTAATGTCCCCCCCGTTTCATTGAGCACAAAAGCAAGTGCCGCATGGATACTGTCAACTTGGCTTAAATCAAGCTGGCAAGCGGTTAAACCCTTTTCTTGTAGCATAACGACATCGGCTTGTTTTCTTGCGGTAGCAAAAACTTGATAGCCTCTTGTTGATAACGTCAGGGCTGCATCTAAGCCAATACCGCTTGAACAACCTGTTATTAAAATAGATTTTTTCACGTTGTTATTATTACCTTTAATTCGAAAATTTGCTTTATTGTCGGTGAGCATACTGGGGATATCAAATCAGCACAAGGTGAGATAATTAATTGTATAAAGAAACACGAATGCCTTACGCAATAATTGTTAGGCTAACATGATACACTTTTGTTTAAACACTAAAACGAGTCAAGCAACCATTGAAAGATTGTAATCAATGTGGAAAATGCTGTATAAAATATGGCGACGGAGGCATAGCAGCTTCGATTGAAGATATTGAAATGTGGGAAATTTTTCGCCCGCACATTCATCAATATGTAATAAAAGATAAGATTTGGTTTAATCCTCAAACCGGTAAGCAACTGACACAGTGCCCTTTCCTAGAAAAGATGCCTAACCAAGATGCTAGCGAGCAAGTTAAATATACTTGTGCCATTTATCAAGACCGCCCTGAAGACTGCCGGGATTATCCGAGTAATATCAGTGAGATGATCAGGGATGAGTGTAAAATGATAGAAATCATCGATTTAACCCATCCCCAACAAGCACAATACAAACTTAATAAATTAATGAGCCGTAGTTAACGTTTATTTTTTGGCACGTAATTTAATATAGAAAGTGGCACCACTTTTTTGACTGGAAATCCTTCAAATTCTTTGCGTTTAATAACATGTCCTAAACGGCTTTCTATCGCACACAAGTTTCTAAAGTTGTCCTTGGCTACAAATGATACCGCTTCTCCAGAGGCTCCCGCTCGACCTGTTCGACCAATACGGTGAATATAGTCATCGACTTGATCTGGTAAGTCGTAATTAACCACTCGAGTTAGCTCGCCGATATCAAGACCACGTGAAGCAATACCTGTTGCGACAAGAAACTTAATTTTACCGACTTTAAAATCATTAAGAACTTGTTCTCGCATCGCTTGTGTTCTGCCACCATGAATAGACTCGGCACTAATGCCACGTTTTTCTAGCTGGCTAACAAGTTTAGCTGCACCGTGTTTTGTTTCGATAAAGATCAGCGCTTGCTGCCATTGATGTTCAATAATTAAATGGCTCAGTAATGCCGATTTATTACCTTTATCAACCGTTATTAACCATTGGTCAATTTTAGGTTTAGAGGCACTATTATTGCCGATAGAGATTTCTGTCGCATTACTAAAAGTACGCTTTGATAACGTTCGAACATCATCAGAAATAGTGGCTGAAAACAGTAAGTTTTGACGTTCGAGTGGCAAACGTTCAATGATTTTATTGATATCTTCAATAAAACCCATATCAAGCATTCTGTCAGCTTCATCTAAAACAAGGACTTCAAGTTCATCAAAATGCAGAGCACGTTGATGAGCCATATCAAGTAATCGTCCGGGAGTCGCAACAACAATATCAACCCCCCAAATAAGCTTCTGCCTTTGCGGTTCAATGTCAGTACCACCGTACATTGCCATTGAGCTTAGGTCTAAATACTTACCATAATCACGGATACTTTGTTCTACTTGAACGGCAAGTTCACGTGTTGGCGTAAGAATAAGCGCTCGAATACGTTTGCCACGTAATTTTCGTTCGGTATTAAGTTTTTCAAGCATGGGTAAAACAAAACTGGCCGTTTTACCTGTACCTGTTTGCGCTGCAGCAACAAGGTTTTTTCCCGATAAAATAACCGGAATGGCTTTTTTCTGAATAGCCGTTGGCTCGCTATATTTTAAGTCAGCAAGTGCTTTTAAAAGCGGTTCACTTAATCCCAGTGTCGAAAATGGCATAATACTATCCTTGAAGTTTAATTTTTAAACCTTTAATAAAGGTCGATAAAACTTCATCACTACAATCTCTATAATGTTTATTATTGATGCTTCTAAAAAATGCACTTAATTCATATTTGGTTAAGCTCAACTCGGCTAATTCAAGCGTATCGATCACTTCATCAGCTTGTAGAGAAAAAGCAATTTTCAACTTATTAAAAATAGCGTTATTAGTTAAGACAGCTTCAGGAACCGCTTGTGGTCCTTCTTTTGCGCCTCTTCTTTCAACAATCAAACCATTGAGGAAACTAGCAAATTCTACGTCAAGTAGTTCAACATAAGTCTCATCGTCTTTTTCTTTATAAAAACAAACCAATTGCTCTGCTGATATTTCACAAGCGTTTAATTTAAAGACGGCACGGGTTTTTTCGTCATCAAAATCAAGTAAAGTACTTAAGCGACGAAGAATATCATTGTTTATCATGTTTAGACCTAGAGAACGTTGTTAAGGTGAAGGCAGCAGTAGAGTTGTCTTCAGAGTGGTAGAGAGTATAGCGCACTCATTTTAAATATTGGCTAACTCATTTTTTTATCTATAAATAGTGCTTAGTTAAAGCGTTAAAAACGCCATTAAAGGCGTTTTCAACAATCAAATAACTCAGCTAAAAGAGGACTAAGCTCTTTTTTGAGCCTGTATTTGGCTATCAAGATATTCATCTAATGAACCTTGAAAATCAACAAGCTTTTTATCTTTAATATCGATAATACGGGTTGCTAAGCTAGAAACAAACTCACGGTCATGGCTAACAAAAATTAGCGTACCTTCAAAGTCTTTTAGCGCATTGTTCAATGCATCTATCGCTTCGATATCCATGTGGTTAGTTGGCTCATCCATAATTAATACGTTGATATCAGCCATCATTAAACGACCGAATAACAAGCGATTCTTTTCACCACCTGAACAGTTACGTGCTTTCTTGTTAGCATCATCATCAGTGAATAACATACGTCCTAGCATGCCACGGACACTTAAATCATTGTGACAAGGTCTACGCCATTGTGACATCCATTCCATCAATGTTAAGTCGTTGTCAAAGAATGAACCACTATCTTGTGGACAATAACCCACAGAAGCATTTTCAGACCATTTAACAACACCCTCAGTCTGCTCTAACTCGCTCATTAAACAGCGTAGCAACGTCGTTTTACCAACACCGTTTTCTCCGATGATAGCTAGTTTAGCGCCCGCTTCTAACAGTAAATCACCTTTAGAAAACAAAGTAACGCCGTCAAAGCCATGAGCTAAACCTTCAAGCTCTAGTGCTTGTCTATGCATTTTCTTGCCAGGGGCAAAAGCTATTTTTGGGGTGATACGACTTGAAGACTTTACATCATCAAGTTTAATTTTATCCATTTTCTTAGCACGAGAACTTGCTTGTTTCGCTTTAGAAGCGTTAGCGCCAAAACGGTTAACAAAGTCTTGCAACTCAGCGATCTCAGCAACTTTTTTATCATTACCGGCTAATAATTGCTCGCGTAACAAACCAGACTGCGCGAGGAAAAACTCGTAATTACCAGGATAAACGCGTAATTCACCGTAATCAATATCAGCCATATGTGTACATACTGAATTAAGAAAATGTCTATCATGAGAAATAATGATCATGGTACATTTACGTTTGTTTAACTCAGCTTCTAACCAACTGATGGTATGGATATCCAAGTTGTTGGTTGGCTCATCGAGTAACAAAATATCAGGGTTAGCAAATAAGGCTTGTGCAAGTAAAACACGAAGTTTCCAACCTGGAGCAACTTGTTGCATTGAACCATAATGAAAAGATTCTTCGATACCTGCTTCTAGTAGTATTTCACCTGCGCGACTTTCTGCGGTGTAACCGTCCATTTCAGCAAATTCACTTTCTAAGTCACCAACACGCATACCATCGGCTTCGCTCATTTCAGCTTGTGCGTATATAGCATCTCTTTCTTGCTTTACTTTCCATAATGGCATGTCACCCATAATAACAGTGTCAATAACATTGTGTTGTTCAAAAGCGAACTGGTCTTGACCCAACGTACTGACTTTGTTGCCAGTACTAACCGAGACATTGCCTGAACTTGGTACTAAGTCACCACTGAGTATCTTCATGAATGTAGACTTGCCACAACCATTTGCGCCGATCAAACCGTAGCGGTGACCATTGCCAAATTTAGCCGAAATGTTTTCAAACAAAGGCTCTGCGCCAAATTGCATTGTAATGTTAGATGTAGTGATCAAAAGATATTCCTATTTTCCGTTAACTAAACTCATTAACTAGTAAGTGCTAACAGATGGCTTTAAAGTGATAGTTAATACTGTAATTTTGGATAACTAAGCTAGATGTATCAATAGACAAATGCTTAGCCACCATAATAAAGCCGCGTATCATACAGGATTAATGCTCAGAGCCCCATCGAAACTTCACTTTTAAGTGATTATTTTATAAACAACGCATAATTTTAGTATAATAAAAGTTAACGACATAAAACATCTGCTGTATAAGTAGTTTACAACCCGCCTTTGATTGTTATAAATTTACGCCTATATATAAATAGAGATAAAATCCTCAGGTAATAGTTTATCGTTTTCACTTCAAACAGCATACAAAGTATTTATTACACCGCATAAAATTAAAGTTAAGGTTACAATTGAATTTAAAAATTTGGCTGATGGCTAATCAGGTTTTACACTCCCCCTAGTTCGCTAGTTCAACATCATCAAAACCATGATAATATTGTCAAAAAGTCGATTTACGAGCTTTTTTAAATCGTTATTTGTTAGTGCCTTTGTTGCGACCAACATGCCTCGCGTGGTTGTCAATCAATGTAGGGCAAGAAAGCAATGCAAAATATTGATTGATTTACAAGATACTTACACCGGTTCCCCCTAATTTCAACGTACAAGATCAAATTGTTCATCAACGTGGAGGGATACAAAAAAATAAGGACTTAAAAGTAAGCATTTTAAAAGGCATAAAACTGGTCAAGAAATTCGTTTACAAAAGCAAAGACAACCTAGTGCTGGCGGTTAAATATATGGTGATTTTTATCTTTAAATTGACCTCAACCCAAACCCTTTATATGTGCTTGAAGGCGCTCATATAATCACTCAACTTACCATTAACTCATGCTAGGCATGCATTAAATGAAAAAGTAAAAGTACCAACACGTAGCGGAGCTATTAAATTAATGTTACCAAAAGCGATCAGTAGCGGCAATAAAATGCATTTAAAAAGTGGTAGCTTAGGCTTATCTAGTGAAGTTACTGCATACTTTTTTATGAAGCTAAAAATTGTTTTTACAAAAAACGTGTCAGCAATAGAAGCTCTTTATCAATCTTTAAAAGTGCTAACAACTCATGAAAATTTCAAACAAGAAGTGGATACTTTTCTAGCCTACTAAGTGGGTTGTGACTGTGAATAATGTTTAATATTATTGCTTATAATGCGAGTTCGTCGATAAAGGCTAAAAGCAACTTTAATTGCTTTATAAAATAGCCTTTCGTTATAACAACACATGTTTATTCAACCAGATAAACGATCAGTTTATGATCAGAGAAAAGATTCGCTATTAATGACGAGTTAAGTTGTCAGCTTGCTGATAGCATACTAATTTTTTTTACTTAAAATCTTCCCCATTTTAATTGACCATTGCAGTCAATTCAAAGTTTTGTTAGCAAACAATAAAGGTGATAAATTTTATTCATTCAAAAAATCTTGCCTACTGATTTAGGATAAATAGCTTCTGAACTATGTTATTTCTATAACCTCAGTACTAAAAAATTGTTACATAATTTATCGCTTCTTTAATCGGCATTGGCCGGCCAAGTAAATATCCTTGTACACTATCAACACCTAATTCTCTTAGTGAATTCAACTCTTCAACCGTTTCTACACCCTCAGCAATAATACTGCAATTTATCGATTTAGAGAATGCGCATAGTGCAGTTGCTAATAAATATTTTCTATGATTGGAATTAATGTTTTGGGTCAGTGTAATGTCTAGTTTAATAATATCAGCTTCAAGCTCCAAAATATGCTGGAAACTAGAGTAACCTGAACCAGCGTCATCAATAGCAATACGCAATCCCCGCTCACGAAGTGGCTCTAATGCCTTGCGAAATTCAGGGTAGTTTCTAATCGGTGCATGTTCTGTAATCTCTAGAATAATACGTTCTAAATTTACTCCCTGTAAGGCAATTGCTACAGCTCCATTTAACACATATGCCGGCGATGTATTTATAGCAATATAGGTATCTAAGTTAAATTCATCAATACCTTTGATTGCACTTTTAATCGCCAAAATTTCAAGCTCTTCACCTAAATTAACTTGAGATGCGTCTGCAAACCAAATATCAGGTGATTTATAAGGGAGCGTGTTAAATCTAGAAAGCGATTCGTAACCTATAATTTTGTTACTGCGAAGGTTAAATATGGGCTGGTAATGAATATTAATTTTATTTTGCTCTAGTACAGAGGTAATCTTCGCTTTCATTTCGTTATGACTGAGCTCTGTTTTAACATTCTTCTCAATTAATTCACTGGCAATATCTGCAATAGCATTTAAAAAAGATAGATCTCGTTGATTTATGGTGTCATCTGGTGACTGTTTATAACAACAAAAGGTACCGTAAACCTCACCGTTAGATAATATTATTTGAACACCTATATACGAGCCTATTGATAACTTTTCGGTAATTGGGAGCGAATTGGTGATATCATTTTCTTTAGTGTTGTGAATAATATTTGGCAGTACATTATCAACTATTTTTTCACAGTAGGTGTCATCTATCGGATCTGAATCACCGACATTGATTGACAACATATCGTTTTTAGCATCAAGAACTTTAATAACTCGTTCTTTATTAACAAACTTTGCAATAAAGGCTACGTCCATGTCGAGATGTTTGCGAACAATTGACAATAGTTTATTGAGCTTATTCTTGACGCTATCAGAGTCATCTATATCTTTTATAGATACAATACCTTGAATCACTCCATCGATGGTGTTACTTATCATGATATTTAGGCCCAATATTAAGATGGCTCGACCAAATTGTAATACTAATGAGATTAGTAAAGATTTTCACCAACATATTAAATCCTTTAATATAATAAATTAACAGAGCTTATAATGAAACCGTAGCACAAAAATATAGATATAACGACATAACAATACTAAAATCCGCACTCAAAAAAATACTATTATCAATTATTTCAAAAAGTTAATTGATATCAATATTGTTATATCTAAGAAGCATATTTAAAAATAGTGATTATAAAAGAACAGATGTGAGCATTAAATACTAATTTTTATGCGTATATGATTAGGGTGGTAATAGACACTTCGTTAAGTAATATATAGTTTAAATCTGTAAAGATTAGTTGAGTAGGTTGTTATCCATTGTGATGGCTTTACCCAGCAATGTCATTGTTGATTTATTACTTGTATGAAAACCTGACCTACGCGAGACTTCATTGTCTTGTTATTTAAAGATTGACTAAGCGACTGATTAAACCATACTGATGTTGTTCTGGTGTAGCAATAATATAAAGCTTAACTTTGTTAATCTGCTCTAAAATAACCGCCCTCACAATAACAGGATACTTTTATGTTATTTACTTAATTCAATCTATTATTAACAAGTATTCACACTTGGGTAATACTTTTCAACATATCAGCTCGTCTACTTATGAATGAGGTTGAGGCTAATATTATTTTTCTTGTAGTATTTTATTGCATTAGGTTACTCAGTGCTGAGATTTTCACTCGGTTTTACACTTTTTTTGGACATGGCTAGCTCAGTGACATTTTCGCTTATATGATTAATTTTACCTTCGATAACAGCGCCAGCCTCTATACTAATGACTTCATGTTGAATATTACCACGCACTTCTGCCGTTTTTTCTAGTATCACTTTTTGCGCCTTGATAGATCCAGTAACAGTGCCTTTAATAACGGCTTCTTCAGCAAAAATAGCGCCTTCAACCAGGCCATGAATACCAACTGTTAAATGCCTCACATGTATCTCGCCTTCGATTCTACCATCAAGTTGAATCACTCCTTCGCTAGATACGTTACCCACAATGTTAACGTCAGAACTAATAATTGAGGGTATCTTGTTATTATTTTTACTGCGTTTATTTTCTACCGCTACGTCTTTATCTTTGTTTTTAGAGAACATTTTTCAAAGCCTTAATGAGTGAAAGAGGGTTGATCTGCTTGTTATTAAAAAGAACTTCATAATGTAAGTGAGTACTCGTGCTGCGCCCACTACTCCCCATTAAGCCAATAACATCATCCTTACTGATTTCTTGCCCTTTCTTTACTTTTATTTTATGTAGATGACCAAAGCGTGTCATAAATCCATTGTGGTGATCAATTTCGATAAAGCGGCCATAACTACCATTTATTCCTGCCCGACGCACAGTGCCGTCAGCCGAAGCAAATATTTCAGTTTTTAACCAACCTGCCATATCAATGCCTTTATGCATTGCAGGGTGTTTGAGCATAGGGTCTTTTCGAATACCAAAAAGGCTGGAAATATAATAATCTTTTGCTGGAAAAATAACTGGTATATTACTCAATGCCGCTTCTAGCTTGGTTAAACTGAGTAATTTCTCTATCAAGTTTTTATTGTCAATATCAAGTTCTTGGGCTAACACTTGGTTGAGTGGTCCTCCCTGGCCGAATACAGGGGACGTCGATTGCTTAAGCACGGCTGCACTAGACACGCCCGCCAGTCTCATTGCTTGCTCAAGTACCTGCTTGCGTTTATTTATTTGCTGTTCTAATTGGTTATAACTAAATTGCTGTTTTTGCTTCAATTGGTCAATATCAGTCTGACTTTGCTGCATAACCGACCATATGGGATCATTAGTTTTACTTATTATTTCTAAGCTAAGACCAATATTAGGTGGAGTTGCATCACTAGTTTGCCCAATAATTTCATGCTTTTGATCAACTATGGCTGTCGGTAGTGAATCCAATACATTTCGCAGTAATTCTTGTTGCTCTTGTACTTGTAATAACTGCTGCTGCAACTGCCTCTGTTTATCTTGGTATTTGAACACTAACAGGTCCAAAGATGTTTGTGACTGGTACAATTTATCTTGGCTTTGTAACACTTTATCGTTCAATGAAAAATATTCAACGCTACTAAACAACAGCCAAGAAAATGTTAAAGCAATCAACAGAACAAGGCTAAGTTGCACTGTAGAAGAGGCTTTGATGTATCTTATTTCACCATTTTGACGAACAATGAACTGCCGACTTGGAAATAAGTGTTGATAGATTCGATTTATACTTTTTATAATTTTTCTCAGTGCTTGTTATATTTTTTGCTAGCTGAAATAGTAAAACTGAAAAAAATTAGAAAGCTATTAAGGTGTTGGTAACGCCAGCATGAAAAACTGTTACCACATTACTAACACAACAGTTGTCAAAAAATTATTTATCCTCAGCTGCGCTTAAAAGCTATAATAATTCCTTTTAACTACTAGCGTATCTAGCATGTCGAAAAATGATATATCACGAGGCGTTTTTGAGCATTTAGTGCCTGCTTAGGTGTAGTAAACCATTGATCATCTTTGTTAACTCTACTAACAAATGAGATCGTTAAGTCAAAAATTTGTTGAGTAATACGCGTTTAGTTCTATATGCAGTTATAAGTTTAGTTCTGCATTTAATACTATAATTAATCGATCATATAACTATAAAAGTTGTGTGATTAAACCGATTTATTTTCAGTATCAAGAATTTTTAATCTTAGGGTTATTACCCCGTTATATTCTTTTACACTTAAAGCCTAATCCTAGCGTTCTAATTAATCAAAAACATTCATAACTGCAGTGTATCAGTAAATTAAAATTGTTTCTTAAAAATAAAAAAGAGCTTTATAAATCAAAAAGCACACTTGCAAAAAACACATTGCAATCAATGCTTTGCATTATTTAACAATACTTTTAGTTCGTTATTTAACAGAGCTACTCATAACAAGCTAAAGTGCTTGTCGTCATCAAAAGTAAAATAAAAACTTAATATCCGTAGATAATATAACGTAAATTTCTACTAATTATAACTTCAACAATGACGACATCAGCTATACTAGGCAATATATTTAACATAAAGCTTGGGGCTATATTAATTACGCTCGTTAATGTTATCTAAGGTAAGTGAAAGACGAATAGTCTGTGCCAAAATCATCTAAGCAAGTATTTTCGCCCATGGCCATAAAAACTTGCACGATTTTTGATTCATAATGAAAATCATCTAAAGCCATTTTTCCAGTATTTCTAGCTTTAAATAACCTTGTTTAACATCGGGGTGAGCTGCTAACAATGCCTCTAGGAAAATCAGGTTGGCATAACTGTAATCCTGCAATGTTACACTCACAATGACAGTGAAGTTAAGCCCTTTTTTTGCGACTAACTGACTTGTTTTAGTGCAGTATCAATAACCCATTCGAAAAACTAGATACTCGGGGCATTATTTTCGATAGCAGGTAAAAAATAACGAGGCTTAATAGTCCTTTTGTTGGATGTTGCCAGCGCATAAAATCCTTCCCCTATTACTTCGCCTGTTTTGATAATTACGTTAGGTGGATAATAAAACAAAGATTAATCATTATTTAATATACTTTGAATCGCCTAAGATTTCTCTTTAACTTTTATAGCCTCGTAACATAAAAGAATACGTAAATTATTTTTATCAAGTACCTAGATAATAAGTAGAATTACTAAAAAGAGAAATATTAAAAATTCTCTTTATAAATAAAAGTTAGACCCACTTACCTAAAAGTAGTTATTCTTGATAGTAAGCACCTAAAATGGACAGTTTAGCCATATTTTTAGGGTGCTATCAGTACGTATAATATAGAGGTTAAAAAAATCAAATAAGAGCTTACTCATATGTCTAAATTTATACAGAACATTTTATTGTCTGTTTCCTTAATCAGCTTAAGTGCTTTTGCGCATGCATCATTAATTACTAACGGAAGTTTTGAACAACTTACCTTTGATGATGCAACAACTTCAAAGGGTTTAGTTTCTCATATTGACTTACAGGCATTTAAAAACAAAACAAGTGCTTGGGATGTTTTTTCAACGTTACCTGGCTGGAAGACGTCATATGGTAATGGCATAGAATTACAAAAAAATGTTGTAACAGCTTCTCAAGATGGCTTATACCATGTTGAATTAGACTCTCATCAACGTGGCTCATCTAACGCAGCAATGACACAAACACTAAATTCATTGACAATTGGTGCAGACTATTTATTAGAGTTCTATTACAAACCAAGAACGAATAATAGTGACGATAACGGAATTAATGTTTTTTGGTATGATGCAAACGTTGACTTTGATTTAGGAATGACTGCAGCTTTAATTGCTAACAGCACAAGAAACTTAACACCAAACTGGGCTCTACAGTCAGTTTTATTTACTGCTCAAGCACAATCTATGAATTTAAGTTTCGCATCATTTGGTACACAGAACACTTTAGGGGGGTTAGTTGATAATGTTTCTTTAGCCCAGGTGATTTCGGTTCCCGAGCCGTCAATGTTTATTTTGTTTTTAATCGCAATAACGTTGTTATTTGTTCGTCAGCGAAAACTCGTCAAACAAGCGTAATTCAAGCTTTATAACTTTCTCAGTTGATAACAAGTAGCCCCCTTTTCATGATGGCTGAGAAAGTTTCTTTTTCTAACGTTACATTACCCTTTCATCAATAATTTTCTAATTTCATCAAAGTCACAAAGATGAAGCAACTCAGCTTTTTGCTCTAATTGACTAAAATCGTCATACCTTGCGGCTGAAAAATACAAACACGAAAGCATAAATAATACTAACTCATCTTGTATACTCCCTAGCACTTTTAACTGACTCACTTTTTCTAAATGATTAAGCTGTTTAACCAAACTAGCATCAATATGCCATAACGAAAGCATTAGAGATGATGACGAAAATATACTGATCCCCATCGATTTTCTCATGTGACGATTAAGCGAATCTAAATCATCAACACCACGCAGCGAATAAAGCATTAACTCATGGTTATAGGTGCTTTTATGACTGAGTAAAAACACCCCAAGCAATGCAAAAACAAGTACTTGCTCTGTTAGGGCAATATCAAATTTGATTTTAGAGGGTAATGACTTACGAACTTGCTGAAATATTTTAGGTGCCATCAAAAAGACTTCAGTGTACTGCTCAACAATCCATTGTTCAACATGATCTTGCAGTGCATCTTTCATTGCATAAACAATGGCAAAATTAACTACACGACCTATCCCTAAATTACGACTTATGGCTTCAAGAAGATTTTTTGGAGTTTTTCCATAAATCGCTTTACTGGCTTGTCCAAGAATACGAGCAGAAAAAATTGCATCATGTCCTATAATCTCAATAACTCGCTGTAAATTAAGACGCCCTTGCTCTTTCTCTTCAATTAATTGTCGACAGCTGCTGGGCATTGGTGGCATATTTTTAGCGGTGCTTGTCAATTTTTCATAATTGCTATCAGTACTACTAGCAGTGGAAAGTTCGCGAAACTGAGCAGGAGTAATACCAAATTTTTGACGAAAAGCCCTTTCAAAGGTCGCCCTTTCAGAATAGCCAAGTTTAATCGCTAAGTCTTCAATGTTACTTTGCTGAGTTAATAAAGCTTCCACACAAAGTTCATTTAAAAACTTACCTTGAATAAGTTTAAAACTTGTATCTTCTTTGGCAAGTTTGCGGCGAAAAGACGTCATGCTCATCGCTAAAGACGACGCACACAATTCTATCGATAAAGTTGCCGGCAGTTCACACTGACTAAGCAGCTCATTAACCGCCACCGTCAATAATAACGAAGGTTGAGTCTTAATCATTTGAAGTATATTTCCCTATAATTCGTTAGCTTCAACAAAAAACGTCAAAAGTATATCAACATTGCCCCGTTTAATATTACTTTTTAAATGTTACGTATTATGAAGCTATGAGTTCATTAGCAATCAATTTGAGTAAAAAGGTTTCACGCTCAATGGATAATCCCTTTTTTTGACTATTCGCCATCGTGTGTTCATTGTGACTAATCGCTTGATGAATATTCATCCATATAGGATACATACCATTACTAATTTCATGTAATTCAAGCTCAGGTTCAAGTAGTTCATCGTCTATTGAGCAAATATAGCAATAAGACTGCATATGCATAAATTCAAAATCGGCTTTATGCCAAGGTCGAAACTCTTCATATAAACCAAACGCTTGAACATTTGTTACATCATGTGCACCCGTTTCTTCTTTCAACTCACGCACTAAGCCTGCCACATGACTTTCGCCGTCATCAATGCCGCCACCGGGTAGGCTATAATCGTGATAGCGTTTGGTATAGAGCAAAAGAATATTCTCGCCTTTTAACACAATAGCGCGCGTTGCTTTTCGCGTAAATTGGCGTGCTGACATGTCACTAATGTCAGGGTGAATCGTTGATTTTAATAAACGCATAGAGGGTATCTTTAGAAATATTGAAAAAATCACCGGTAAAAAAATGAACATTAATTATTAAACCATATCATCTTCTAACGTAATAATTTTTAACCAAAAGTATAAATCTATCTTACTACAGTGGTAGGACATAGATCTAAAAAATTATCCCTGCCCTGTTATCATTTGTCAGCAAAGCCCATTACTTTACGAATGGTTTCGTAAAGCTTAAAATAATGCTGTGTTGCTAAGAGGTGTATTATCGATAATAACGAAAAAAGATAATTTTGATGACTAAATATGGTGTGCTATTAATATTATTTTTCAGTAAATTACCTGTCAACTTTACTGTTGTAGCAATGACCGTTGCCAAAACACCTTATGATAAGCAAAGGGTCATTATCGATAGTATATCGAAAAAATTAATCGATAATTATGTCTTCCCTGATGTTGCCAACAAAGTGGCAACACAGCTTTTATTGAATATTAATAATAATGAATATCTTGGTTATAATGAAAGTTTTACCTTGGCAGACAGACTAACTGATGACATTCAGGAAATAACGCAAGACAAGCACATCAGAGTTAAACTTTGTCAACCAGGTGTAACAATCAATACTAATGAAGATATTGAAAAACACTTTAGAAAAGTCGAAATACTCGACGGTAATGTTGGCCTTATTAGCTTTGATAAGTTTCCATCTGATTCACAAGCTAAAGACATAATAGACCGTATTTTATTGCAACTAGCGGATGTTGATTCCCTGATTATTGATTTACGAAATAATCGAGGAGGAAGCGCAGATTTTGTTCGCTATTTTAGCAGCTATTTTTTTGATAAGAAGACACACCTTAATAGTATTTATTGGCGAGAAACAAATAAGAATAAAGAATATTGGACGATTGATGATCTTCCCAGTGATAAAAGGCCCAATCTGCCCGTCTACATTCTCACCAGTAAAAATACCTTTTCAGCCGCTGAAGAATTTGTCTATAACCTAAAGGTAAGAAAGCGTGCATACCTCGTAGGAGAAACAATAAAAGGAAGAGCCAACCCAGGACATTTTTTTTATTTACCTTCAAGGCTTTCAATTTTTGTACCGACCGGAACCGCGATGAATCCTTTAACAAAAACGAATTGGGAAGACGTTGGTGTTGCACCCGACTTACCTGCTATTGCTGTATTAGCGTTTGAAGAGGCTTATGCGATGGCCAAATATTCAGCGATTGAATATAGAGTATGCCAAGGTAAGGCAAAGCCTGAAGAAAAACACAGTAGTAAACATTACAAGAAAAATTATGGAAAATGGACACTGGCTAGGAATAACTGCCCATTAAAATACCGCTGGGCACAAGCAGAATACAATGACAGAACGAATAAGTATCAGTTTCCCTACCAAATAAAATACTACGGTAATGGTAGTGCAAATATAGAGTATCAATTGGGAAATACTTCAGGAAAAATGACACATATTCAATACTTTAAAAGTAGATAAGATGAAAAGTCAGGCATATCAATTGGCTTTAATTCATTTAAAACACTCGATATTTTACAGTGTAAAATATTAAGCGATTAAAAGGTCAGCCATTACCGCCCTATTTCCAGTGAAGCGGGTCAACGTGATAATAGTTTTTGAGTTGTTGATAAAGCACCGGATACTTGGCATTAAACGGATTAGCCTGTTCAAAAAAAACTTCACTGGTCACCGCAAAAAACTCAGCAGGATTAGTAGCGCCATAATAGTCAAATAATGATGGTGCCCCGGTTTGTGCTTGTCTTTGAAGTTTTTCAAATTGTAAAGAAAAAGCGTCAGACCAAGCCTTGTAGTTTTGCCCTTGATATAATATTGGAGCACCATTAGCTTTACCATTTTCTTGGTCTAATTGGTGAGCGAATTCATGAATGACCACATTGCGTCCATCGTCAGGGATCTTTGCCCCCGCTAGGGTATCTTGCCAAGAGAGTACCACCTTACCAAAATCCCATGACTCACCTGCAAGTGCAACACTTTGCTGATACCTTAAACCGTCAATCCCCACATTTTGTTGTTCTTTAATAAAAGCACTCGGATAAACAAGAATAGTCTGTAATTTAGGGTAAAAATTTGTCTTACGATTAAGTAATAACAGACATGCTTGTGCAGCGATAGTGATCCGTATTTCATCGGTTATTTGAACCCCATTGCAACCAACGAAGTTTTTTTCCGCCAAAAACACCTGAATATGTCGCTTTAACTGCAGTTGTAAATCTGTTGGCATTTGTCCAAAGTACGGCATTCTTTGCTGAATGATTTTTCGCCAAGACTTTTTAAATGGCTGACTTCTTATTTTTTCTCGCTGATACTCTCGCCAATAAGGCTTGGCAACAGAATAACCAATCAGTAAAACGCCAATAAAGATAGGAAGTAAATAAGACAACATAAAAAGCATTACCTGAGAATATTTATCTTTAGATAGGTACGAAATAGTTAAATTTCAAGCTCTTGGTCATAATAACAATGATGAAGGCTCTATAATTAAGTGCTTAACTGCTGTAAAGTTCATAACAAGAAGCAGGTAGAATTAGGCGTTATTTTCAGTAAACCATTGAAAAGTCGCGGTAAAGATCAAACTTTATCCTTAAAGCTATCTTTGGCATAATGTTCACCGTAAAAATAGATAAATATGTGGCTGCTAAATATTACTCAGTATTATCTAGCGACTCATCAATATAAAAACTATAACTATAAATTAATACAATCCAGAGAATTCTAATGAAAAAAACAACGATTTTATTATTAGCGATGGCTTCAACATTTGCCACGGCTGATGAAGGTATGTGGCAACCTCACCAATTGCCAAGCATTGCATCAGAACTTACCCGAGCAGGTTTAAAATTAAATCCTAACGATTTAACCGATCTTACTGGTTTTCCTATGGGTGCTATTGTAAGCCTTGGTGGCTGCACGGCTTCTTTTGTTTCTGATAAAGGCTTAGTTGCCTCGAATCACCATTGTGTTTATGGCTCTGTTCAATACAACTCAACAGCAGAAAACAACCTACTCGCCAATGGTTTTCTAGCAAAAACCTTTGATGAAGAGCTACCCGCTACACCCGGCAGCCGTATCTATGTAACCGAAGAAATCAATGATGTTACCACGTTAATTAAAGGCAGTATTACCGAGAACATGTCGGGCTCTGAGCGCTATAAAGCCGTAGATAAAAACTCTAAAACATTAGTGGCTGAATGTGAAAGTGATGACAAATATCGTTGTAGTGTTGTTAATTTTCATGGTGGTTTAGAATATTATTTATTTAAACAATTAACTATTCGTGATGTTCGTTTAGTCCATGCTCCAGCAAGTAGTGTTGGTAAATATGGTGGTGATGTTGATAACTGGATGTGGCCACGCCACACCGGAGACTATGGTTTTTATCGTGCATATGTCGGTAAAGATGGCCAACCCGCCGATTTTAGTAAAGACAACGTACCTTATGAGCCAAAGCATCACCTAAAAGTGAATAAAAGTAGTGTTGATGAAGGCGATTACATTATGGTGCTAGGTTACCCAGGACGCACCAACCGTTACCGCACTGCACTTGAGGTTGAAAACCAATTTACTTGGACTTACCCTAATGCTAAAAATTATCGTGAAGAGCTTATCGACTTAATTAATAACGAGTCTGCACCAGAAAGTGAGGCGAGAATAAAGTACGAAAGCACCTTAGCCGGCTTAGCTAACTACGCAAAGAATTACGGTAGCATGATAAAAAGCTACAATAAAGGCACAACGTTAGCCCGTAAACAGCAACTAGAACAAGACTTAAGCACTTGGATCAATGCTGATAAAATGCGAAAAGCTAAATATGGCAACGCACTTACCGGCCTAAATAAGCTCCTAAAACAAAACCAAAAAACTCAAGCACGCGATCTGATTTTAGGTTACATGGCTTACAACAAAATGTTAAGCACCGCTTATCGTTTACATCGTTTAGCCGTAGAAAAAAACAAACCAAACGTAGCGAGAGAGAGGGGTTACCAAGAACGTGATCTTGCACGTTTTGAACAAAGCATGAAAACCTTTAATCGTCGATTCGATGCGAATATCGATCAAAAGATTTTATTCGCTATGTTGACACATTATGTTGAATTGCCCAAATCAGAACGTATTCTCGCCATCGATGAATTTTTTGAACTTGAACAAGGGCTAAATAAAAAAGCCTTAAGCACTAAGCTTGAAAAAATGTATCAAACATCAACAATTGCTGACCAAGAAACTCGCCTTGCTTGGATGAATAAATCGGTAGCCGACTTTGAAAAAAGCTCAGATCCCTTTATTCAACTTGCCGTAAAGACTTTTTCTGTAAGAAAAGCACTTGAAGAAGAAGACGAAGAATTGTCAGGTAATATTCAAGCTTATCGTCCTAAATATATGGAAGCGCTAATCGCCTATTTTAACGATAAGAAACTCCCTGTATACGCAGATGCTAACAGTACATTACGCATTACTTACGGTAACGTAAAAGGTTATTCACCAGTAGACGGACTCACTGCAACACCTTTTACCACACTTGAAGGTATAGTAGAAAAAGACACAGGTATTAAACCCTTTAATGCGTCTAAAAAACAACTCGAGTTAATTAAGAGTAAAAGTTACGGCGAGTACGCTAAAAAAGAACTCGGCTCAGTGCCCGTAAACTACCTAGGCACATTAGATATCACCGGTGGTAACTCTGGCTCACCTACTCTCAACGATAAAGCAGAATTTGTTGGTTTAGTCTTTGACGGTGTTTATGAAAGTATTATTGGTGATTGGGATTACGACACTAAATTAAACAGATCGATTCACGTTGATATTAAATACATGTTATGGGTGATGGAACATGTTGACGGCGCGACCAATCTTATTGAAGAAATGGATATCGTTGAATAATTAACTTAATTTTATTTACCTTGAAAATCCGGCTTAAGCTAGATTTTCAACGTTAACTAAACGAGATTATATGAACGATATATCTGCTAACAATACGTTATCCAAAGGTTGGTTGTTACTCTTTTCAGTTTGGGTACTCGCCACCATAAGCACGCTTGCTAGTTTGTTTTTTAGTGAGGTTGTTAAACTCCCCGTTTGCTCTTTGTGCTGGTATCAGCGAATTGCTATGTACCCTTTGGTCGTTATTTTACCAATGGCCTTATTTCCATTTGACGCTAAAGTGACACGTTATGCGGGTGTATTGGTGTTATTTGGCTGGCTCACCGCATTATTTCATGTGTTATTAGTGGCCGGTTACATCCCTAAAAGCGCACAACCCTGCGTACAAGATATCCCTTGTTCAGAAACGCACCTCAATGTTTTTGGGTTCTTAAATATGCCAATGATGTCTTTATTAACCTTTAGTCTCATGGCTTTATTATTATTTTTTATGACTAAATCGGAATCACCATGAATAAAAAAATACTTTTCATTAGCGCCAGCCTAATTATCCTTTTGGCTTTTATTGGCGCAGCAACAATATTTAAAGCAAACAATAGCCAGCAGAGCGCTAAGGTTGAAAATCTAGACATTATTGAACGTGTTGGCGCGCCAATAAAAGGACCGTTAGAGGCAAAAGTGACCATTGTCGAATTTTTCGATCCTGCTTGCGAAACATGTTCAGCTTTTTACCCACTGGTAAATAATTTAATTAAACGCTACCCTGGTAAAGTTAAAGTTATGATGCGCTATACCCCTTTCCATAAGGGTTCAGATCAAGTGGTTAAACTACTCGAAGCCGCACACTTACAAGAACAGTTTTGGCCGGCAGTAGAAATTTTATTTGACAAACAACAAGCCTGGACTCGTCATCATGTTGCTCAACCACAAAGTGCTCGTGCGTTATTAAAGAACTTACCCTTGGACAGCGCCCAGTTCATGCGTGATGTCAGTAGCGAAAACGTTAGCAAGGTTATAATGCGAGATATCGCAGACGGTAAAACCCTCGAAGTTCGAGCAACACCGCAGTTTTTTGTTAATGGAAAACCTCTGGTTAATTTTGGCTACGAACAATTAACTCAATTAGTTGAAGAAGCCATCGCCGAAGCCTACTAAGTGTTAAAAACAAGATAACGATAAAATGTTTAATCATTTTATCGTAAAATAAAATGAAAAAGGCGCGTATTCTCTCAAAGAATAAGCGCCTTTTTTATGTTTACCAATAAGGTCTGATAAACACTATCAAATCGACTTAGTTAATACTGTTCTCATCACTTAATTCAATATTAAGTTCTAAGACATTTAAATCGCCGCCTTTATTATCAAGGTTTATCGAAAAACTTTCATCGGTTACTTTAATGTACTTACGCAATACCTCAAGGATATCCGCAGTGAGTTGCGGCAAGTAATCAGGCTGTTTATTTCGACTATTGCGCTCATGGGCAACAATAATTTGTAAACGTTCTTTCGCCTTAGAAGCGGTTGTTACCTGTTTTTCTTTTTTACGTAAAAAATAATCAAGTAATGCCATGTTATCCTCCAAACATACGACTAAGAATGCCTTTTTTCTTGGCATGTAAAAATCTAAAATCAACAGTTTCACCCAAAAGGCGATCAACCACATCCTGATACGCTTTTCCTGCATCACTTTCAGTATCTAGGATCACTGGTTCGCCGGCATTAGATGCCTTAAGTACCGCTTGTGATTCCGGAATAACACCTAATAAAGGTATGGATAGAATATCTACCACATCTTCAACACTTAGCATTTCACCATCGTCAACACGCTTAGGTGAATAACGCGTTAATAATAAATGTTCTTTAATAGGTTCTAAGCCAAGCTCAGCTCTGCGAGAGCGGCTAGCTAACATACCTAAAATTCGATCAGAGTCACGAACCGATGAAACTTCAGGGTTAGTAGTGACTATAGCTTCATCAGCATAATAAAGCGCCATCATAGCGCCTGCTTCGATACCCGCTGGAGAATCACAAACTATATAGTCATAGGTTTTTCCAAGCTCTTCGAGAACCTTACCAACGTTTTCTTTATTTAACGCATCTTTATCACGGGTTTGTGAAGCAGGTAATATAGATAAACTACTGACACGCTTATCTTTAATTAATGCCTGATTTAGGGTGGCTTCACCATTAATCACATTAACAAAGTCATAAACAACTCGGCGTTCACAGCCCATAATCAAATCAAGATTTCGTAAGCCTATATCAAAATCAATTAACACAACTTTTTGACCTTTTAACGCCAAACCAAGACCAATTGCCGCACTTGATGTCGTTTTGCCAACCCCACCCTTTCCTGATGTAACTACTATTATTCGTGCCATAGACCGAATATCCTTTATAAGTTAAAAGTTAAATAAGTTTTGATGACGTTAATTCACTGTCAGTCAAATGTATATATACGGGTGAGCCCCAATGTTGCTCCATTGACTCGCTTAGCCAATAGTTACCATTAATCGAAACTAATTCTGCTTCAAGATTTTGGCAATATATTTGCGCATGATGGTGACCTGTTGCGCCGGCAATGGCTCGACCACGTAACGAACCATAAACATGAATATTACCATCAGCAATCACTTCAGCTCCAGCAGATACTGAGCCAATAACCACTAAATTTTGGTCTTTAGCATAAACTTGCTGACCAGAACGAATTTGACCACGATGTATTTTATCGCTGAAAAGTCCACGTTCTGGTATATCTGCTATCGTTTCAGTTTTTGCGACTTCTGGCTTTTCTGCACTAGGCGCTTTATCTAAAGACTGGCTTTTTGCCGTATTAACAAATGAAAAACCCAGTTCGCGGATCAACGTTCGTTGTTCTTTAGGTATTAACCCGGTAAAGCCAACAAAGGTAAAATTGAATTCTTCTATTAATGATTTGATTGCTTGATAGTCAACCGAACCCTCTAATTTTTCAATACTAACCACAATAGGAACAAGATAAAAAAAATCTGGCGCTTGCGCGACTTTATTTGCTAAATCAGACCGAATATCTGCTAATTTTGATGTTCTTAAATGTAAAACAGACAGGGTAAAGCTTGAACCTTTAAATTCAATGCTAGCATCAGCCATAGCTAAATTTTTCCTAAGTATAAAGTAACGATTATTACCACTATCTTAACTTACTCAGCGATAGTGGCAATACTAGAAAAGGTGAAAGTGTTTATAAAGCGTTTTTAAGTGTCGAAATCAACACTTCTTGCCTGTGTTGATTTTGCTCAATTTTATTATTTGCCATTAATAATGAATAGCTTAAATTAATTGACGCAACTAATAAAGCACGCTCGCTGCTAGCGTTTCCTCTTTGCTGTTTAATGTCATCGCACATAACAGCAAGTTTACTAGCCGCTTCCTTTAAATCCTCTGCCTGTTCAGCTAGGCAAGAAAACTGATGTAGCTTACCCATAATTTCAATGCTGATGCCATTAGAGTCTTTAATAGACATTAACTAAGCTCTTCTGCACTTTGCAATTTAGCTAATAAAGCAGTTAATACATTATTTGTTTGTTTCTGTTTTTCTTCACCTTCTAAGACTTCAAGCTGAAAGGTTTCATTTTCATCGACAAGTAAAGCTTTTTGCTCAGCTAATTCTGCTACTTGCTGAGCTAAGCCTGCTTTTTGCTCTGCTAATTCTGCTATTTGACTTTTTAATTGGTTATTTTTATCAATGATATTTTCGATCAGTTGTTCGAGTTGTGGGAGAGTATTTTCGTTCATAAGGCGCTCTTGTTAACCGTACTAATTAAGGGCGGCAAATTTAATATAAAGTGAGTCAGAATGCTACTTTTTAAGACAATTATCGCCTTAATTTGTGTAACAATTATTAAAGATAGAATAGATTAATAAATCACGTTTAAAAAACAAGCGCTTCGACCAAATAACAAACGAAAAATATAAGAGGTCTAGCCTGTGAATTTTTGCGATAATTAACATAAATACCCATTTAGCAACGCAGACTATCTTAATATCTACACTTTTGTATCAATGAATTAACTTACCTTTCCTAACCTTCTTATCTATAACTAAAACATTGACCCACATCAAGTCTGTGTTCAAATAATAACACAACGACACAAATAACAGTTCGAGATAAATATTCAAGACAAAACTGGATAAAATAAGGCCATAGATAACAATAAAGGAAATAAGTCACTACGTTTTACTCCTCTATGAGAACAAACTGATGAGCTTAAAAAATTACCGCTTGATAATGTTTCGTTTGGCAATGCCTACATAATGATGAGGATATTATCATCATTAGCTTTTTGAGCTGTTTACAGTGTTCGGATCAGGTAGATGCATCTTTATCCTGACAGACAACTAAGCCACCAAAACCGTCGTTCATCATAAAACAGCTAATGCTAACTTTGTGCGCATCAATGTCATTAACTTAAGGTTAATTTATGTATTTACAATAAGTTAGCTAATTGCTAACCTGTCTATGAATTAAAAACATAGAGAAATTACCAATGAGCTGTTCACCATTTAATTCAAATAGTACA